>QHMS01000006.1 GCA_003217895.1 Verrucomicrobiota bacterium | reverse complement strand
ATCGAAGATGTTACGTGTCGATTGGCTTCCAGCCAGGTCGCCGCGACGCGTTTTGCTGCTCCAGCCGAAGGACTATTACTTGTTCGGGTGCGCTACTAACTCCGACCTAGCTCGCAAAGTTTTTGCAAATCGAAAGCCGGTTTTGGAATAACCCAGCGCCTCGTAAAATCGATGCGCCGCTTCGCGCGCGAATCGCGTCGTTAAAGTCACTCGTGTAATATTTCTGCTCGCAAAATCTTTCTCCGCTGCGGCAATCAGAGCCCGGCCCAACCCGCTGCGTCGCTGTTTCTTTGAAACCACTAAAGCAATAATTTTTCCCGAAAGATCATTATGCTCGTGGCTCATGTGGGCCATTGTGCCGATCATCCCGCAGACTTCATTGCCGACTTCCGCGACGAGCGTGCCATAACGTGCGTCGTTTAAAATCGATTTCACACGCTGCCGCATCTCGGACCTGGTGGTCTTGTAGCCAAGCTCGCACATCAACGCAGCCAGTTCGGGTGCGTCGGTCAATTTCGCCTCGCGGATCCTAATACCGACATCCCTCTGCTGGCTCATTCATTCCGCAATGCGCGCTTCGCAATCTGAAATTATCACTCCTCAGTCCTCAAACGCGGCAATAACTGTTCCAGAATTGTTGCCACAGATTCATCGACGGTTTGCTGATCGGTGCGCACCACGATCTCCGGATCCTCAGGCGCCTCATAAGGTGCATCGATGCCCGTGAACTCACGGATTTGCCCCGCCCTCGCTTTCTTGTAAAGATTTTTTGGATCACGCGCCTCGCAAACCTCCAGCGGGGCATCCACAAACACTTCGATGAACTCCGCGTTACCTTCGAGCGCGATCTCGCGCGCACGGCGTCGATCCATTCGATAAGGCGAGATGAAGGCCGTGATTACCACTGCGCCAGCGTCGGCCATCAGTTTCGCCACCTCGCTTACACGTCGAATATTTTCGACTCGATCTTCCGGTGAAAAACCCAAATTCGAATTTAAACCATGGCGGATGTTGTCACCGTCGAGCACGTAGGTATGCATGCCGCGATGGAACAGGTCGCGCTCGACCGCCTGCGCGAGAGTCGATTTCCCGGCGCCAGAAAGGCCCGTGAACCAAACGACCGCACCGCGATGACCACTCCGCCGGGCACGCTCTCGTGCCGTAATTTTTCCCTCGGTCCAGAAAATATTTTTGCTCTTTGCAACCTGCCGGTCGGTATAAACCCCTCCGAAAATTGTGCCGCCGCCACAGATTTTTCCCTCTTCCACAATGACGAATCGCCCGAGGTTCGGGACGCGATCATGGTTATCCATGACCAGGGGACCGCGCGTTTGAATGGTTAGTCTGCCAACTTCGTTTCGCTCCAACTGTTCCCACCCATCTGCCACCTCAGAGGTCGTCGCGGCGACCGAAGGCGGGTCGCTCTTTGACTCCAGTGTGGACGAATCTATTATCCGCTCGATCGACACGATTTGGCATTTCACTTCTTGTGTCGCCAGACGCAGATCGTAAAAACGACCCACTCGCAAAGGCTCGCGCACAATCCAAAAGAGATCGGCATGAAAACGATTCGTCTCGATTGGTGTGTCGTTTTCATGCGAGGCCACGTAGCCGCGCTCGACGAAAATCTGTTCGCTGAGCCTGATGCCAATTGAGTCGCCAGCCACAGCAGGTCCATTTGCTGGCACATTCCAACGTTCGATGGTCGCCACGACCGATGACTTGTTTGCTGGCGAAAAGACCAGTTGGTCGCCCACGTGCAGCGCTCCGGTCTCGATTCGCCCTCCAATGATCCGCCGTCCATCGAACCGATACACATCTTGAACGCAAAAACGCAGTGGAAGATCGACATCGGACTTTTGCGGTTCCAAGAGATCTAGCGCTTCAAGGACGTTCGCGCGGCAATACCATTTCATTTTCATGCTCGCCCGCGCGACGTTCTCACCGTCTTTCGCCGAAGCCGGAATGAAGAGGCGTGCTTCCAATCCAAGATCGAATAGAAACTTCCGGTAACTCTGCTCAATCTCGCGAAATCGCTCTTCGGAGTAGTCCACAAGATCCATCTTATTTACGACTACGATGAGGTGCTTAATGCCAAGCATGCTGAGCAGATAGGCGTGACGACGGCTTTGCTCACGCACGCCCTCGTTGGCAGCGATCACGAGTATCGCAGCGTCGGCCCGCGACGAGCCTGTGATCATGTTTTTTAGAAATTCCTTGTGCCCCGGCGCGTCGCAAATTCCATGCCTTCAGTGGCACAAGTTTGTTTAATCTCCTCGATTTTGCCTTCAGGCAGTGAACCGGTATCATGCAAAATTCGCCCGATCAGCGTGGATTTGCCATGATCGACGTGGCGCACGAAGACGACACGGAGGGGAGCGGAAACCGGGGAGCGGAAACCGGAGCGCGGAAAGTCTTTCGTATTCACCGTTCTTTGGTCATTCGTGCTGTCTTGATCGAAGAGACTGTGACAGCGAGGATTTCGTTTGCTTCTTGTAGCAATTCTTTTGTTCGCTTCTCCGCTACGAACCCGAGTTCAAGAATCACCTATTGCCTCCAAGTTTGGCACGCGATCGTCTGCGCAAGCGGTGTATTCGGCAGCGATTCAGCCAATCGAATACAGCGGATCCCAAACTGAAATGTTCGCTTTCGAAATTCGGCGCGTGTCATATTTGAATCTGTCCGGTATCCGATATCCGCTTTCCGGTTTTACAAAAATCCTTTCGCCCTCAGTTTTTGCATTGCGTTGCGCTCGTAATGATCCTGGGCGCGGCCGGCGCGTTCGGTTGTTTTTGTCGCTTCCAGTTCGGCAATGATCTCATCGATTGTTGATGCGGTGCTCTCAATCGGATGTGTGATCGGGCTGCAACCAAGCGAGCGGAATCGTTTCCCGTTTCGCGCGAAATACATTTTGGGAATCTGGATGTTCTCGCGCTGGATATATCGCCAGACATCCACTTCAGTCCAATCGAGCAGCGGTTGCACGCGCACGTGTTCGCCCTTGCCCGCGCCGGTGACGAACTGTCCCCAGAACTCCGGCGGTTGATCTTTGTAATCCCATTCAAACTGCGCGTTACGCGGCGAGAAATATCGTTCCTTCGCGCGAGTGGGATCTTCATCCCGCCGAATTCCCGTGATGAGCGCGTCCCATTTGTATTCGGCGAGCGCCTGCTGCAACGCCACCGTCTTCAATTCGTGTGTCACGGTTACGGGATCATGCGTCTCGTAGCCGATGCCGCGATCACGCGCTTCGGTATTGATTTTCACGATCAACTTAAGGCTGTGGTGCTTGGTCGCCCATTCCCGGAACTCCAACATCTCGGGGAATTCATAGGTAGTATCGATATGCAGAACCGGAAACGGCACGCGTCCAAAAAAAGCTTTGCGTGCCAGCCAGACGAGGACGTTAGAATCTTTCCCCATCGACCACGGCATGGCGATGTTCTTGAAAGCGTGATACGCCTCGCGAAAAATAAAGATGCTCTGATTCTCGAGTTGATCGAGATGGGTGCGGCTCAATTCGGTCATGAGGTGGTCTTGCAAGAAAGGGTTACGGAATTAGCCACAGATGACCGCAGATTCACACAGATTCATTTGAGGGTGTTTGGGTGTTCCTTTCGTAATCAGCGTTTCACCCGTGTCAATCTCTGGCTCGTTTTCTCTTGCGGGGGCGGAGCGTGATCTTAACCTTAAGTTATGTCGGAAACTCGCTCGACAGCGTTCGATTCGAAAATCGAGGGCAACGTCATCTTTACGCGCTTCGATGCAGCGCTCAATTGGGTACGTAAGAATTCACTTTGGCCGATGCCGATGGGTCTGGCCTGTTGCGCGATTGAGTTAATGGCCACAGCTGCGTCGCGGTTCGACATTGCCCGGTTCGGCGCGGAAGTGATGCGTTTCTCGCCGCGGCAATGCGACGTAATGATCGTTGCCGGCACTGTCACTTACAAAATGGCGCTGGCAGTGAAACGAATTTACGAGCAGATGCCGGAGCCGAAATGGGTGATCGCCATGGGTGCATGCGCGTCCACCGGCGGCATGTACCGCTCTTACGCGACGCTCCAGGGAATTGATCAGCTCGTTCCGGTCGATGTCTATATTTCCGGTTGTCCGCCCCGTCCGGAAGCGTTGCTGGCAGGCTTGATGAAATTGCAGGAGAAAATTTCGCGAGAACACTCGTTGAAGAGACAAAAACCGGAATTGATCGAAAGAATCGAGGAGGCGCTGGCATGACTGGACGCAGTCTAACTTGCAATTGTAGGGCAAGCGCATCGCTTGCCGATACGCATAATCTTGGCAGGCGGAGCGCCTGCCATACGACGTTTTAAACAGATGACCGCCCAGGATGTATTCGAGTCGCTTAATAAATCGTTCGGCGAAAAAATTCAGAACAAAACTGAATTTCGTGGCGAAACGACTCTGACAATTGCGGCGAGCGATCTTCGTACGGTCGCGAAATTTTGTCATGAGGAACTCTCCTTTGATTACTTGCTCGACATCACCAGCATCGACAATTTCGGCGAGGACCCGCGCTTCGAAGTCGTTTACCATCTGTATTCGATGCCCCACTCGGTGCATCTGCGCTTGAACTTGAAAGTCCCGGACGAAGCTCAGTCGGTTGATACCGTTTGCGACATCTGGCCCACAGCGAACTGGCACGAGCGCGAGATTTACGACATGATGGGAATCAAGTTCAACCTGCACCCCGATCTGCGGCGCATCTTAATGTGGGACGGCTATCCGTATTTTCCGCTGCGAAAAGATTTTCCGCTCGAGGGATTACCGAGCGAAATGCCTGATGTCGCTTTCACCAAAATCACGCCGATGGAAGGCGGACCGTTCGTCACCACCCCGAGCACCGTTGGCTCAAAAGACCGCGAGCCACGAGCACGGCCGCCGGAACTGTAGCGAAATCCAGCGCGCCCGGTGATCGCGCGCTACCATTAGGCGGCTGAAACGGGCGGAGCGGTTTCGGGCTTTCGCATAGCGGCCATGACGTCTGGACGCAAAGCTTTGTCGCGTGGCGCAGCGGGCTTCTGTCCGGCCTTCGGATAAGCGATCCGGCTGTGCAACATCGATAGAAGCGTGAATCGGAAACGGTCTGCGATGACTTTGAGTTCGCCAAGCGTCAGATCGCAGTCGTCCAATTGCCGGTCGCTGATGCGCTCGTCGATCAGCTCGTTCACGAGCGTTTCGATTTTTTGCGGCGTAGGTTTCTCCAGGCTGCGGGAGGCGCTCTCAACGGTGTCGGCCAGACTCACGATGGCGCTTTCTTTCGTTTGCGGTTTTGGTCCGCTGTAACGAAAACTTTCTTCTTTCACCTCTGGAATATCGTCCTCGCGCAACTTCATAATTTTTCCGCCAGCGCGCGCGTCTTCATGCTGCTGAAGCGCGCGTTGATAAAAATAACGGACCAGCGATGTGCCGTGATGTTCCTGGATAATATCGATGATCCGCTGGTTTAAGTGATGCTTGAGCGCGAGATCCACGCCTTCCTTGACATGTGCGATGATGATCAACGCGCTCATCGTCGGGGCGAGATCATCGTGCGGGTTGCGTTCGAAACTCATGTTCTCGGTGAAGTATTCCGGTTTCACCAGTTTGCCGACGTCGTGAAAATAAGCGCAGACGCGGCAAAGCGTCGCGTTTCCGCCGATGGCTTCCGCCGCGGCTTCGGCGAGATTGGCCACGACGAGGCTATGATGATAAGTGCCCGGCGCTTCGATGGTCATGCGCCGCAACAACGGGTGATTCAGATCAGACGCTTCCAGCCAGGAAATGTCCGTTGTGATTCCAAACAGGTTCTCGAGCATCGGCAGCGCGCCGCCAACGATTGTTGCCGTAACGATGCCATTGCCGATGGCCAGAGCGGTTTGCCATCCAAGCATGCTCCAGTCATTTGCCGTCGGGTAAAACCAATTGATCGGCCCGATCAACCCAAACGTGAGCGACAACATCCAGATGGCGACCCCGACATAGAAACCAGCGCGGATCAATTTGCTGCGCCGTCGCACCTGCAACGTAAGAGAGACTGCCGTGAATCCGCTGATCAGGCTGGTTATTAAAAGAGGTGCATCAATTGGACCGAACAACATGCTACCCCACAGGCTCACGAAGAATGCGGCATAGAGGCCGTGCTGCCGCCCGAGTAACACGCTTAACACGAGCGGTGCAAACGCGTAGGGCGTGATCAAGCCGGCCATTTCAGGCTTCAAGAACCGATAGTCACCGCTGTTACAAATAACCAGCAATAGCTTGGTGACGGCCAGTTGCACAAGAATGATGCTAAAGACAAGGAGGATTCGCGAGTTTTGCGAGAAGCTCTTAGGCTGATTGATCCAAAGCTGGGTGATCGCGGTTGCCAGGACCAGCAATGCAATAACAAAGTTCTTCGTCGGTTCCGGTTGTTTGCCACTAAAGACGAGAAATGCGAGGCCACCGACAAACATCGCAAAGATCAGCACCTTGATGTACGGCGAGTTTTCAAGGTTGCGTATCAGTTCGCTGCGCGAGCGACGGCGGCGCATCTTCCGCGAGGCGAGGCCGCGCTTGATCAGTCGCGCGCGTTTCAGAAAATCGAACATATTTTTCTTTATTTGCGCGAAGCCGGCGCGGGCGAGCGGTGCTGCTGGTATGCGCCGATGATAGCGCGCACCAGTTCATGCCGCACAACGTCGCGCTCGGTAAAATATACAGTCGCGATTCCCGGCACCGTTTTCAATGCCTGCAACGCCTCGACGACACCGGAGCGCTTGTTGGCCGGCAAATCAATTTGTGTGACGTCGCCGGTCACGACGCATTTAGAATTCAAACCGATTCGCGTCAGCAACATGAACATCTGCTCAGTCGTACTATTTTGGGCCTCATCGAGAATGACAAAGGCGTTGTTCAACGTGCGTCCACGCATATACGCCAGCGGAGCGACTTCAATTGTCTGCCGCGCAATCGCCCGTTCCATCTCCTCCGACTCCAGCATGTCACGCAACGCATCATAAAGCGGACGGAGATACGGCGTAATCTTTTGTTCGAGGTCGCCCGGCAAGAAACCAAGCGCTTCGCCGGCTTCCACTGCGGGTCTTGTTAAGATGATGCGCGCCACTTGCTCCTTTTTGAGCGCCGCCACCGCCATTGCGACGGCGAGATAAGTCTTGCCCGTGCCCGCGGGTCCGATTCCAAAAACTACGTCGTGCCTTTGAATCGCCTCAACGTACGCGCGCTGATTTGCGCTACGCGCTACAATCGGCGGCTTGCGCAACGACGTTGTGATTTTTGTCGATTGTTCGAACACCTGCTGCGCTTTATCGAGGCGGTTGGGGTCGCCCTCCAATTTCACCCAGCCCTCGCGTGTGGTCACTTTCACGCCGAGGGAGTCCTCGAGGTTTTTCAAGAGTTTAATGTCGTTCGCGTAGAGGGATTGCAAAGCGCGTGGGCTCTCAAACTGCAAGGTGCGAGTTTCGGTCATAATCGTGGCATTGGCCTAGAGCCAATGGTCCATCGGCACGATGCCGATGCCACGAATGTAACTTTACCGGAAGCCATACACCAGCGCCCAGTGCGTGCGTTCCTCTGGTGATTCCTCAACGCTAACTATGATAAAATAGCTGCCGGTAGCTTTTGGTATCACGTGCGCAGCTGCGAAGTGTCCTTTCTGCCAGCCGTCTGATTCTTCCGCCAGTTTTCCGTCCGAATCATAAACGTGAACGGAAACCTTTGCCCGATCGGCTTCCGTTCCCAACCAGAACCAATATTCGTTTCCTTTAAACAATTGTTGCCGCACGGCCTTTTTCTCTCCAGCACCAAGATCGCCTCCCCAGTAATCCTCACGCACCTGAAATCCTTGTTTCACGTAAGGTTCTGCCGCTTGGAGAGCAAATGACTGTGCATCATCCACGGTCGCGAAAATCGCAGGCTGCAGTGCTACGAGCGCCAGCAGCGGAGAGCTATAGCGGAAAAGAACTTTGGCCAACAAGTTCATCGAAATTCCTTAGTCTTTCATTACGATGCCATGGCCGAGCCGCGTCGTGATCTCATTGACCTTCTTTACCGATTCGGCAGGAATGCGCCGATTACCGACGTCAATTAACGGTTTCACCTGGCCCAGCGCGTCTTGAATTTGATGGATAATTGGAAGGTTAAACTCCGGCATTGCCTGGAGCCTTCCCTGAAAATAGGAAAGCAGGTCGGGCTGGTGCAGCAGCTCCGCGCCATCGGCGGAAAAATGCTCCGTCACCACCGACGTCAACACTTCCGTGCCGCGCAGCCATCCGCCCAGACTGACAAGCTGCGACAATTTTTCATCGTGCACCTCGTTCATCGCTTGTTGCACGCTGTTCTGGGTGCGATCCAGTTCCTGACGCACGTTTTCCCATTTGCGCTTGTCGGCCGCATCAATGATCGCCTTCGCGTGTGGCGTGATTGAATTGCCCACCCCGATGCCCTTTGCCAGTGCCAGGACTCGCTGGCCAATATCTTTTACAGCCGGTGCGTCTTCCGCCTGCACAGCGATGAAACCATCCGCGATCACCGTTCCAAGCAAAAGGGCGATGCGTGGGCGTTCGGTAAAGTTAGGTCCCTTATCGCTGTGAACATGTTCCTTCCAGTTGACCGGGCCTAGTTTGTTCAGCGCCCCGAAAATTTCATTCGGCAACGGCACCACCACATCTTCCACAGTTGTGGAGAATTGTTTAATATCGATGTGCTGTGGGGCTTGGGCGCCAGTTGCGCAGAGTGCAAGCCCAACGAGCACACCTAAACTTAACTTTGCATGTCTGGTAAACGGAATCATTGGCACTTTCGACTGTTGATTTCGGCTTCGTATTCGCGATTTAATGGAGCGAACCTTAACCGGAACCGTTGCCCTGCACAAATCGCTGCACAAACATTTTGACTCCCTTTAATCGAACCAGTTCTTTGCCTTGGCGGTATCGCCGTTTTCTTTTCCTATGGATCTAAGCCGGCTAGAGCAGATCCTCGATCGCGCGCCTTCCATGCAGATCATGGTAATCGGCGATTTGATGCTGGACGAATTTGTCTGGGGAAAGGTCGGCCGCATCTCGCCGGAAGCGCCTGTGCCGGTGGTCGAGGTGACAGGAGAATCGTTTTACCCCGGAGGAGCGGCCAACGTTGCCCGTAATCTGCGTGAGTTCGTCGACCACGTGGCTGTCATCGGAATGCTCGGTAAAGATCGCAGCGGCCAGCAACTGCGGGAGTTATTAACTGCCCAGAACATTAATACCTCCAATGCCGTCGAGGATGAAACTTTCAGCACGATCGTCAAAACCCGCATCATCGCACTCCATCAGCAAGTGGTTCGTGTTGATCGCGAAAAAATTGTCAGCCCGTCGGCCGACCAGATCGCGAAAGTAGTCGCCGCGATCCGAAACGCTATCCAGAAAACCGATGCGATTATCTTCGAAGATTATGGCAAGGGTTTTGTAACGACTGAGCTGGTTTCCGAAATTGCGCGCCAAGCGCGGGCCGCCGGAAAAATCGTCGCGGCTGATCCGAACCCGCGACATTCTGTTGATTGGCGCGGGGTCACGGTGGTCAAACCAAATCGGGCCGAAGCCTTCCTCGGCTCAGGCGTTCCCTGGCGAGAACCAGACGAGGCTCCGGGGAAAGATGCCGATCTGAAGCGCGCCGGGGAAACGCTTCTTAAGAATTGGGAAACAAAATATGTCCTCGTCACGCTCGGCGAACATGGGATGATGCTCTTTCAGCAGAACGAAGCGCCGCATTACATCCCGACTAAGGCACGACAGGTTTTCGATGTGTCCGGCGCTGGCGACACGGCTATTGCGCTCTTTACCCTCGGGCTCGTCTGCGGAGCGACTCCGATTGAAGCGGCGGAAATTGCCAACCACGCCAGCGCAGTTGTAGTCAGCAAACTTGGAACAGCGACCGTCACACGAGACGAACTTATCGCCAGTTTTCGAGAGGACAGCGAACATGACTGATGCGCTGTGGCCTGCCGGCTTTGTCGATCGCGACGACACCATCATGGAGGATTGCGGCTACTGTTCCGACCCGAAAAACGTAAGGATTTTTCCAGGCGTGCCTGAAGCGTTGCGACGTTTGAAATCACGTGGTTTCAAACTGATTATCATTACAAATCAGAGCGGCATCGGCCGCGGGTTGATGACAGTCGAACAATATCGCGCCGTCGAAGGGGAAGTTCTGCGGCAGCTGGGCAGTGATTTGATCGATGCGACTTATTTTTGCCCCGACGTTCCGGGCCAGAATTCGAGTTGCCGCAAGCCTGCGCCAGGCATGATCTTGCAGGCCCAGCGAGAACACGGGATTGATCTTTCCCGCTCATTTTTCATTGGCGACAAGGAAATCGATGTCGAATGCGGTCGCAACGCTGGCGTGCGCACGATCCGCGTCCAAACCGGCTTTCAACACGACACTATCGGCAGCAAGGCTGATTGGGTCGCGAAAGACTTGCCGCGATTCATCGGGAAATGCGAGATCCCTCTCCGTCTTCGCGGCTCGGGATGACATACAATGAATAAGGCTGTGGGCATTATTCCAGCTCGCTGGAGGTCTACACGTTTTCCAGGAAAACCGCTGCATCTAATTGCTGGCAAGCCCCTTCTACAGCGTGTCTGGGAACGATGCCGGCAAGCGAAAAACCTCGACTCTGTAATCATCGCCACCGACGACATGCGCATCGCAAAGGGCGCTTTCGATTGGGGCGCAGAAGTTGCCTTAACTTCGCCAAAACACGAAAGCGGGACCGATCGGGTGGCCGAAGTGGCGCGCAACGCGAAACAGTTCGCGTTCGTCATAAACATCCAAGGTGATGAATCATTGATCGACCCGTCTCTAATCGACAGGCTCGTCGAAAAACTCCGTTCGCATCGCAATGTCGACATCGCGACTGCCGCGCATCCGTTTGAATATCCCGGCGAAGCGTTGTCCCCGCACCAGGTGAAAGTTATTGTCGATGCAAGCCGCCGCGCACTCTATTTTTCTCGCGCTGCGATCCCCTTTCCCCGCAATCCTTCGAAGATAAAATACCTTCGTCATCAAGGCATCTACGGCTTCCGGCGCAACGCACTCTTGCAGTTCGTGAAATGGAAGCCGGGCCCGCTGGAGCGCGCAGACTCGCTGGAGCAATTGCGGGCTTTGGAAAATGGTGTAAGTGTTCATGTGCTCCTTACGAAACATGGTTCCCCCGGCGTGGATACGCCGGCTGACGCAGAAGCGCTGGAGCGAAAGCTCGCTCGTGCAAAAGGAAGGACGCGGCCCCGATGAAGTACATTTTCGTTACCGGTGGCGTCGTCAGTTCGCTAGGCAAAGGCTTGACCGCAGCTTCGCTTGGCACACTGCTCGAAGCGCGTCGTCTGCGGGTCGTTCTGCAAAAATTTGATCCGTATCTGAATGTTGATCCCGGGACGATGAACCCGTTCCAGCACGGCGAAGTTTATGTGCTCAACGACGGCGCGGAGACTGATTTGGATCTTGGCCACTACGAGCGATTCACCAATTGCGTGCTCACGCGACACAATAACCTGACAAGCGGACAGGTTTACGAAACCGTGATTCTAAAGGAGCGACGCGGTGATTATCTCGGCAAAACTGTGCAGGTAATTCCGCACGTCACTGATGTGATCAAAGCTCGGATCCGTGAACTTTCCGATAAAAGCAAATACGACATCGTGATCACGGAGATCGGCGGCACGACCGGGGATATCGAAGGTCTTCCGTTTCTCGAAGCGATCCGGCAATTCATTCTCGAAGTCGGCCCGCAAAACGTGGTGAATATGCACGTCACGCTGGTTCCGTACATCAAGGCCGCGCACGAATTAAAAACAAAGCCGACCCAGCAAAGTGTGGCGAAGCTGCGCGAGATCGGCTTACAACCGCAGGTGTTAATTTGCCGCACTGAAAAACCGCTCGACCGCGACTTGCGTCGCAAATTGTCGATGTTTTGCAGCGTTTCTGAGAAAGCGGTTATCGAGGAGCCCGACGTCGAACACACAATTTATGAAGTGCCCCTGACTTTGCACGCGGAAGGACTGGATCAACTGGTGTGCGACTTGCTGCATCTTGAAACTCCTAAACCCGATCTCACAGACTGGCGGAAGTTCGTCGAACGCGTCGTCAGTCCGAATAAGCGTGTCAAGATTGCAGTGGTCGGCAAATACATGGATGTCCGTGACGCCTATAAGAGTATCTACGAATCGCTCACTCACGCCGCCGCCAGTGAAGACTGCGGAATCGACCTGAAACTTATCGATGCCGAATCTTTGGAGGACGGCGTCGATGGCCAACTCAAAGACGTAGCCGGCGTCTTGGTTCCCGGCGGATTTGGTGTTCGTGGTATTGAAGGAAAACTCAACGCTGCGCGTTATGCGCGCGAGCACAAGATCCCGTATCTCGGTCTTTGTCTTGGTATGCAGGTAGCGACAATCGAATTCGCTAGAAACGTCTGTGGAATCAAAGACGGAAATAGCACCGAGTTCGACAAGGACACTCCGGAACCAGTGATCTCGCTGCTGGAAGAGCAGCGTGGCGTCCGTAAAAAGGGCGCGAGTATGCGGCTGGGCACGTGGCCAACACAAATTGTTAAAGGCACGCTGGCTGAAAAACTCTACGGCGATACCGAGGTGACGGAACGACATCGGCACCGCTACGAGTTCAACATGGAATATCGCGACCGAATGAATGCCAAAGGCTTTACGATTTCAGGGACATCACCTGACGGCACGCTCGCCGAATTGATCGAGCTGCGCGATCACCCGTATTTTATTGGCTGTCAGTATCACCCCGAATTCCAAAGCAAACCAAATAAACCGCATCCGCTCTTCAAAGGATTTATTCAGGCATGCTTGGCGCGACAGGCTGGTCGTTCGACGCACGCTCGAGCCGATCAAGAATCGCTGCCCCTAGTCCCCGAGAGGGAACTCGTTCCGCAACGATAAGATCGAGACCGAGCCCATCGAGCTCGCGCAGGTAGCGAAAGAGGTTCGCAGCGGCCTCGCGCAGGTCGTGTTTTTCGCTGAGCAGGCGAATGCCAGCAAATTTCAAGGACCGGCGGTCTCCAGTCCGCCGCGGATCCCAGGCCAGTAAGCCCACTCGCTGATTCTTTTCCGTCGAAAATGACTCAGCATTATCGATCAAATGTAACGGCGTCTTTGGCGCGTAATGCGAGGGAAATTGTCCCGGTGCGGAAACCTTTCCAGCCGGAGTGAAGAGATCGATCTTGGCGAATTCGGATAATTGCTCTTCGGTGATCGGGCCACGGCGCAATATGCCGATGCTGTGTTCGCGCACGGTGACGATGGTCGATTCAATTCCATGCTCCGTTGGCCCCGCGTCGATGATCAGCGGAATTCTTCCCTCGAGTTCATCGAGCACGTGCTGCGCAGTTGTGGGACTGAGGCGACCAAATCGATTCGCGCTTGGCGCAGCCAGCGGCCCATCCAATTCACGCACAATTTCGGCGAAAACTGGATGCGCGCTAATTCGGACTGCGACTGTATCAAGACCTGCTGTGACAATTTCAGGAACAATTTCGCGTTTCTGCAAGACCATTGTGAACGGGCCTGGCCAAAACTTGTCGGCTAGGTTTAGAACCAGTTGCCAATCCTGCACCGAAACATCGACAATTTTCTCCAACCAGTCGCGACTTGGCAGGTGCACGATGAGCGGGTCGAAGCGCGGACGCTCCTTTGCTTCAAATATTTTCGCGACAGCAATCGGGTTCAGCGCATCAGCAGCGAGTCCGTAAACGGTTTCTGTCGGCAATGCGACGACTTCGCCTTTGCGCAACAGGTCCACTGCACGTGCGACCGCTTTCTTCCGTCCAGCTATGGTTTTCGTTCCGAGAAGACGAGTTTGCATTTGGCCAGGTAATTTATAGATGTCATTTCGAGCAGAGCGAGGAACCTCTCACATGCGGAAAAGATCACGCTGGTTAAGTAGCGTGACGCAAGCTTCGCAGTGAGGTCCTTCGCTCCGCTCAGGATGACCGCGTTGAAGTTGGTAGGCGCTGCGCCAGCACGCCCTCGCTTTGTTTCCTGCGAAATGTTTCGAGGTTGTGGCGAATCTTTTCATCCGTTGTGGCGAGAATCGCCGCGGCGAGAAGCGCGGCGTTTTTTGCGCCCGCTTCGCCAATCGCCAGCGTGCCGACTGGAATCCCGCCCGGCATTTGGGCCGTCGATAAAAGCGAGTCGAGTCCGTTGAGCTTCGATTGAATCGGAACGCCGAGAACGGGCAACCACGTGTGAGCAGCAATGACTCCAGCCAAATGCGCCGCGCCACCCGCGCCGGCGATAATGACTCGCAAGCCTCGATCTGCCGCCTTGCGCGCAAAATCTGCAGTCGCATCCGGCGTTCGATGTGCGGACAGTACCCGCGCTTCGTTCCGCACACCAAGATCATCGAGTGTTTGCACGGCGTGTCGCATCGTTTCCCAGTCCGATTTACTGCCCATTATGATGGCGACAAGAGGTGAAGGTTTCGGCATGACCAGATTGTAGGGCGTTTCTGTGAAACGCCAAGCGTAACCCGCCTAGCTCAAGCCCGGTGTTAATGAGATATTGGCCTGTGAATCAATCCGGAAAATCGATCGTGCTCATCGGGATGATGGGCGCGGGCAAGTCGTGCGTCGGACGTTGCCTGCAGCGGCGAACGAAGCTCGCCCTGGTCGATACCGATGAGATCGTTGCTTCGAAATTCGGAATCTCGATCCCTGAAATCTTTTCCAAATATGGCGAGGCCAACTTCCGAGAAGCCGAAACTGAGGTGCTACGAGAGCTAACAATCAGCAAACAAGCAATCATTGTCACAGGTGGCGGGATTGTGTTGCGCGAAGAGAATCTCGGGTCTTTGAAACGGCTCGGCATCGTGGTGTGGCTCGACGGCAACGAAGGAACGCTTTTCCAACGCGCTTCGCGAGGTGCGAATCGGCCGTTGCTGAAAGGGGACGACCCAAGAAAGGCTTTCTCGCAAATGTTACAGGCACGACTGCCGCTCTATGCCAAAATGGCAAATATCCGTATCGACACGTCGGTACTCACAGATGAAGAAGTTGCCGTCGCGCTATTGAGTAAGGTTAGAAGGCTCGGCCGCAACTGGGGAGCGAGATCATCCGCCTTCGCCAAGCCTACGGCGGACAAACCGATCCCGGCCACAAGATGACGACTCAGACTTCGAAAATCGAGCTGAAGGCGCAGCTCGTTTCCTTTGCGCGACAGATTGGTTTCGATTCCTGTCGCATAGCTGCTTGCGATACGCCAGCGCACTCGACTGAATTCCGCCAATGGTTGCGCGACGGTGCACACGGCGAAATGAATTATATGCGCCGCGGCGAAGAGAAACGTTGTGATCCACAAAAAGTTTTGCCCGGCGCGAGGTCCATCGTCGTTCTGGCGCTGAATTATTTTCAAGGACACGCGGCCCACAGGGCCGCGGCTACAGGGAAGATCGCGCGGTACGCGTGGGGCGACGACTATCACGACGTGATCGCGGCAAAGCTCACCAAGCTCGGCCAGTTTCTCAGCGGCTTTGGCGGACAGCAAAAAAGTTACGTGGATACTGGTCCGATTTTGGAACGCGACCACGCAGCCCAAGCCGGCATTGGCTGGCACGGCAAAAACACCATGCTCATCGATGAGGGGCGCGGAACATGGTTCTTTCTCGCAGAAGTCTTGACGACACTCGAATTGCCGCCCGATCAACCGGTGCGAGATCGCTGCGGAACGTGTGAGCGCTGCATCAAAGCGTGCCCGACCGGAGCAATTACCGCTCCCCATCGACTCGATGCACGTCGATGTATTTCTTACCTTACAATCGAGCTTAAAGGTTCTATCCCACTCGAGCTTCGCCCGCTTATCGCAGATCGCATTTTCGGATGCGACGATTGTCTGGATGTTTGTCCCTGGAACCGATTCGCTCAAACTTCTCACGAAACGGCTTTCTCGGCGCGCAAATCGACAACCGCCATGTTATTACGAGAATATTTGGAATTGACCGACGCGGAGTTCCGCCAGCTTTTTAAGAATTCGCCGATCAAACGAATTAAGCGCCGCGGTTTTCTTCGCAATGTATGCGTCGCCTTGGGCAATGCAGGCGACGTCTCCGATCTTCCGGCGCTCGAACGCGCGGCAGCCGACCCGGAGCCTCTGATCGCAGAGCACGCTGGATGGGCAATTGGACAAATTCGGGCCCGCTACGGCGTCAAGGAAGAGGCAATTATTTGAATCCGAAGCTCCTTCTCGCTGCATCCCAACTTTATCATGAACGGGATTTCGTTTGCAAAAGTCCAACAACCAACCAACCCTGAGGCTTTCACCCCGAGAACCGTTCCTGAAATGCACCAAACGGTAAGCACACCTGCCCCGGCGCCGCTGACCGCGAAACAGCGTCGTGGCCGGCGCAAAAAACAAATCATTTTTGGCTCGATCGGTCTGATCGTGCTTTTCATCGTCGCGTCGACCATCTGGAGCAAGCGCGAGAAACCAATTCCGGTTACGACGGAAAAGGCGATTCGCAAAACCATCGTGCAAACGGTTTCCGCAACGGGAAAAGTTCAACCGGAAACAGAGGTAAAAATTTCCCCGGAGGTCGCGGGCGAAATCATCGAGCTGCCGGTGGAAGATGGAAAAGCGGTGAAAAAAGGCGACTTGCTCGTGCGGATCAAACCGGATTCGTATAAAGCGCTCGTGGAACAACAGGAAGCAGCGATCAGCTCTGCGAAAGCCACGAATCTTCAGCAAAAAGCAACAATGTCGAAGACCGAACATGATTTTAAGCGAGCGGAAGACTTGTTCAGTAAAAAACTGATCTCCGAACAGGAATACAATGCCGCTGAAGCAGCGAACGACGTCGCCAAGAATACTTTTGAAAGCTCGCTGCATGAAATCGAACGGGCGGAGGCGGGCTCGAGCCAGGCGCGCGATCAATTGTCGAAGACGACCATCTATTCGCCCATCGATGGCACGGTCACAGTTCTCAACAGTAAACAGGGCGAACGTCTCGTGGCTACGGGACAATTTGCCGGCACGGAAGTGATGCGCGTCGCCGACCTCAGCCACATGGAAGCGCGCGTCGATGTCAACGAGAACGATGTGGTCAATGTAAAGGTCGGTGACAAGGCCGAAGTGAAAATCGACGCCTACGGTGATCGTAAATTTCACGGCAGCGTTTACCAGATCGCTAACACTGGAAAGACGACCGGCACCGGCACACAAGAAGAAGTCACCAACTTTGAAGTGAAAATTCGAATCGAAGATACCGACGTGACGTTAAAGCCCGCGCTGAGTTGCACCGCGGAAATCCATACAAACGAGATGAAAGATGTCGTGGCTGTGCCGATGCAGGCCGTGACCATTCGCACCGGTGACAGCAATTTGAGTCCAGAAGAAATCGAAAAGAAAAAGCAAAAGATCGCGCAGCGTGACAAGGGCGATAACAATGCCGAGTTCGTCAATGAACGTGCCGAGAAAGCGGCACAAAAAGAAGAGCGCGAAAAAATATCCAAGGCCGTGTTCCTCAAAAAAGGAAACAAGGCACAGATTGTGAAAGTAACGACTGGAATTTCCGACGACACGTACACCGAAGTCAAAAGCGGCATTCAGCCCGGCGACGAAGTCATCTCGGGAAGTTACAGCGCGATCAGCCGGAAATTAAAGGACGGCGCCAAGGTGACTTACGACAAAGAGGGAATGAAGTGACGAGTGACAGGTGACGAGTGACGAGCGTTCAGATAGAAACCCTTACCATGAATGCGAACATCACTCGCAGTTACAAAGATCTTGTTGTTTGGCAGAAAGGGATTGCACTGGCAAAACTTGTCTATCAACTCACAAAAAATTTTCCATCTGAGGAAAAGTTTGGACGAGTCGCTCAGATGCGCCAAGCAGCAGTTTCCATCCCGTCGAACATTGCCGAAGGCCAAGCGCGACACACAACCGGCGAATTCATTCAATTCATCTCGCATGCGGAAGGCTCAGTAGCGGAACTGGACACTCAGCTAATTCTTAGCATTGAACTGAAACTCTGTCGGGACGTCGGGGCCAAAGCTGCTTTCGAAATGATCGCAGAGTTGCGCCGCATGTTGAACGTCTTGCGACGAAAACTCGCTGCGCGCCACTAACTCGTCACTCGTCACTTGTCATCCATCCCTAACAATGTCCGCCCGCTCGGGCCGGTCGTGATCGACATTGAGAACATCACGAAAGATTACGTGATGGGCGAGGAAGTCGTTCATGCGCTGCGCGGCGTCACCCTGAAGATTCACCGCAACGAATACATCGCTATCATGGGGCCGAGCGGCAGCGGCAAATCTACGCTCATGAACATGCTGGGTTGCCTCGATACGCCGACTTCCGGCCGCTACGAGTTCAACGGCAAGAGCGTCGCCGAAATGGATGACGACGAGCTCGCGGCCGTTCGCAATCGCGAGATCGGTTTCGTGTTTCAAACCTTCAATCTTCTTCCGAGATCGACATCGTTGCGCAACGTCGAGCTGCCGCTCATTTATGCGGGTATCGAGCCAGAACGTCGCATGGAACGGGCGACGCAGGTGCTGACAGACGTTGGCCTGGGCGATCGCATTCATCACAAACCTAACGAGCTTTCGGGTGGTCAGCGTCAGCGCGTCGCGATCGCGCGCGCGCTCGTTAACGGGCCGTCGATTATTCTGGCTGACGAACCGACGGGTAATCTCGATTCGAAAACCGGCGAAGAGATCATGGATTTGCTCGAGCGTCTATATGAGCGCGGTAACACGATTATACTTGTCACGCATGAACGGGATATCGCGGCGCATGCGCGTCGTACCGTGCATTTGCGCGATGGACTCATTGAGTTGGATCACGCCGGATTTATTCCTGAGCTCGACCTGCCGATTGCCGAAATGACATCGACATGAAACGTTTTCTCTACGAACTGAGCGAGAGTTGGAAAATCGCTGCCGCGCAGATGCGTTCGAATCTGACGCGCTCAACGCTCACGGCACTTGGAGTTATTATCGGCATTATCGCCGTCACATTGATGGGTACTGCCGTGAACGGGATATCCATCGGTTTCGATAAAAGTATGGCAGTGCTCGGCGACGACGTTCTCTACGTTACGCAATGGCCGTGGAAGCCAGTGGATGATTGGTGGAACTACCGCGATCGAAAAAAAATCAAAACTGAATACGCCGAGACTTTGAACCGGATGATCGCAGCGACACCGAACTCGAAGCTGGTCATCGCGGTGCCGACATCCAGTTTCATGCGATCGATTAAATATTCCGGCAACCAGGTGGACAACGTCTTCGTTCTCGGAACCACCTCGGATTTCATCGTAACATCGACGATTGATTGTACATCCGGGCGATTCTTTAACGAACTCGAGTCGCGGGGAGGCGCCAATGTTGTCATGATCGGCTATGACGTCGCCGATGCGCTTTTTCCTTCCCAAAGCCCGATTGATAAATCGGTGTTGATCAATGGGCAGTTGTTCAAGGTCGTCGGTGTAAATACGCGACAGGGCACCTTCCTCGGTTTGTTTAGCTGGGACTCTATGGTGGCGATACCGTTGGCTGCGTTTAACAAATATTTTTCCGCCAAAAGTGATTCGGACGTGCGCGTCAAAATAAAAGACAAGACCAAGCTCGCCGACGCCAAGGACGAGCTCACCGGTTTGATGCGGCGCGTGCGGGGATTGCCTCCGGAAAAAAAGGACGATTTCTCGATCAATGAGCAACAGGCATTCAAGAGCACGCTCGATCCAGTAAAAAACTCAATTGCGATTGCCGGTCTGTTTATCACCGGCCTATCGCTTTTCGTCGGCGCGATTGGCATCATGAACATCACGTTCGTCAGTGTGAAAGAGCGCACGAAAGAAATCGGAACGCGCAAAGCACTCGGCGCGCGGCGGCGAACGATCCTGCTGCAATTCCTGATCGAATCGACAGCCCTTTGTCTCCTCGGCGGGTTTATCGGGCTCGTGTTTGCATATCTAATGTGCTTCGGGATCGGCAAAGCTTTTCCGTCTTTTCCAATCCATTTCTCGCTCGGCCTGGTCTTCCTTAGCATGATCGTCTCGATAATGACCGGTTTGTTCTCGGGGTTCGCGCCGGCGTGGACAGCGTCACGCCTCGATCCCGTAGCAGCGCTCCGCTACGAATGATTATTTTAACCGCAGAGGACGCAGAGGTCGCAGAGACTGTGAAGAATTCGAACGAACTGACAGAGGCGATCATCGGAGCTGCGATAGAAGTCCATCGCGCCCTCGGACCCGGATTACTCGAATCAACTTACGAGATGTGTTTATGCCGGGAGTTGAGTATCCGCGGAATTCCCTTCGCACGGCAGGTCCCGATCCCGGTGGAATACAAAGGAGTCAATCTCGACTGCGGATATCGAGCAGACATTGTCGTAGACGAGGCGATCCTTGTTGAGATTAAAGCAATTGATTCGCTGCTATCGATTCACGACGCCCAGCTGCTCAGTTATCTCAAGCTCGGTGGTTGGAAAATAGGATTACTCATTAACTTTAATGTTGAGCTGTTGAAACACGGCCTGCGGCGACGAGTCCTGGGGCTGAACGAAGAGGTGACCTTGTGATGCTCCTCCGCGAACTCTGCGTCCTCCGCGGTTAATAAAATGTTGTTTAGCGAGATCATAAAAATGGCGTGGTCGTCTCTCGGGACGAACAAACTGCGCTCCCTGCTGACAATGCTGGGTATTACCATCGGCGTGTTCTCGGTAATTTCAGTCATGACCGCGATCGGCGCTCTGCAGTACTCGATTGAGAACGGCATCAGTTTTCTCGGCTCCAACATCTTTCAGTTCGCCAAATATCCGGCCAATGTGAGCGCGGGCGGCGATGTCCGAGAGAAATTTCGCAACCGACACGACATCTCCTATAAGCAGGCGCTGCATTATTACCGATTGATGGAAGGCGAGGCGCGCGAGATTTGCCTCAAGGTTTTCGGGTACGAAGTCAAAGGGCAGGCAGTTTATAATGGCGTGAAGACAACTCCGAGTCTTCTGCTTGTCGGAACCAATCGAAGTTTTCTCACCGCGAATGCTTACACGCTCGGTTACGGCCGCAATCTGACCGATGAAGATGTCGATCTTTCGCGACGCGTGATCGTCGTCGGAAAGATAATCGAGAAAAGGCTGTTTCCGCACGAAACCCCGATCGGCAAAGTCATTCGTGTCAGCGGGCACGTTTACACGATCGTCGGCGTGCTCGCAGAAAAAGGGACCGCCTTCGGCCAAAGCCAGGACGACCTTGTGATCATGTGCGCTCGGCGCCATACGAATCGCGCGCGGCCTGCGCCCGGAACAGCCGAACGACTTTGAGATTTATAGCAACGACTCGCTCAAAAGCGCGTTCACTAACGTGGCAGGCTACGTTCGAGTCGGCGCATTTGTCATCAGTTTCATCGCGTTGGTTGCAGCCGGCATCGGCATCATGAATATCATGCTGGTGAGCGTCACTGAGCGAACGAAGGAAATCGGCGTCCGCAAATCGATCGGCGCCCGTAGCCGCGATATCTTGCGGCAATTTTTAACCGAGGCTGGTTTCATTTCCGAGGCCGGCGGTGTTCTGGGAATCATTCTTGGAATCATCGTCGGCGACATGCTAGCAGCGTGGCTCAAGGTGGACCTAATTTTCCCTTATGGCTGGGCAATTGCCGGGCTTCTTGTCTGCTCGGCAATCGGCATCGGCTTCGGCCTCTATCCGGCCTACCGAGCAGCAAACCTCGACCCGATCGAAGCACTGCGATACGAGTAAGTACTGCTGATTACCGAGAGGACTCCGGCGCGTCTAAATCTTCGGCTGCCACGATCTGCCAGCGCCCGTGACGCCGGATCCAGGTGTCGGTCCAAACAAACCGGCCGCGCTCACCTGTATGTCGTTGCCAGGATTCGTTTCCTTGTGCGATCGCTGCGTCGCCGTAGAACCTTATTTTCACGTCGTTGAGATGATTCGAGACAAAATATTTTGGCGCGTTGCGAGTCTCAGAAATCATTTCGGTTTTTTCGTACTGCCGTCCTTTCGGATCCACACCTACAAAGTCATCGGCAAGGATGCGTTCAATCACAGTAGTGTCGCCACTGGCGACTGATTCTGCCCATTGGCGTTCGCTCTCACTAATGTAGCGCTCGGCCTCCTTCTGATCGTCATGCTGTGTGCACTGGCAAAGCATGCAGCATAGCACAGGAACAAAGCGGAACGCCCAAACTATGGACGCCGAGTTAGTCAAGACCAAGTGCTTTGAACGTC
>QHMS01000175.1 GCA_003217895.1 Verrucomicrobiota bacterium | reverse complement strand
CGCTTTCGCATCCAGCCCTCCGAAGAGCATTTTCAAAGCGAAGAGGAAAAGGATGATCCCGCCTGCAACTTTGAGCGAGTGCAGGTGAATGCCGATGGCATCGAGAATGATCTGACCCGCCACCACTGCGACGACAAGAATGACCGCGGCGTAGACCGTAGCACGCAGTGCGGTGCGACGCCGGTCCGCGCGGGTAAGCGATGCCGTTAATCCGGCAAAAATTGCCACGTTACCGATAGGATCAATCGTCGTCCAAATAGTGGCGAAATCTTTGCTGATTTTGATGAGCAAAGGAGACATGGTGAACGGGGAACGGCTTACACCAGAGGTGGAGCGAGAGCGAGGGAAAGTTACGACGGCTGTTTGCAAAGCCTTTTGCGCTCGCTAATAGCCAAAGACTCAATCATGGCGCTCACGTTTGAATGGGACGCGAACAAAGCAAGAACCAATCAGGCGAAGCATGGTATCAGTTTCGAAGAAGCTTCCACGGTTTTCGGAGATCCGCGTTCGTCGACCATTCCCGATCCTGTTCACTCGGCAGTCGAAAACCGTTTCGTCATAATCGGCGCTTCCTATCGTGGGAAATTGCTAGTTGTCGCCCATACCGAACGAGGCGACAATATCCGCATCATCAGCGCGCGAGCCGCGAGCAGACGAGAACGACGCGATTATGAAGAAGGTACGTGAACAGAACAACGAGATGCTGCGAGAGTACGATTTTTCGCAAGGCGTCCGTGGAAAATACGCGCGGCGCTACGCGCGGGGAAGCAACGTCGTCGTATTAGAGCCCGACGTTGCAAAAGTGTTTCCGAATGGTGAAGCAGTAAACAGTTCGCTGCGCAGCTTGGCGAAGATCATTCGTCGCCGGAAATCGCTTCCGGCAAAATAGAAGATCGCCGGCGATACGCCTGCCACTATAGTTTTTGCGGTGGCCGCGGCGACCGCCGCTACAACGAACCTCTCATGCATCGTAGCCTCCTTCGTCCCGCACTCGCGGGACTACGGCGGGCCAAGAGCGGCTTATGATGGATGGTTTCGACGCTCGCAGACCGCTGCTACAGCGATCCGGCTCGGATGCTACTTTTTCTCAAAAGGCGACAGGAACGCTTCGTAACCTCTGTTTTTCATTCTCTTCGATTGGAACGCGACCGCTAGAAGACAGTGGCAAGAATTGACAGCGATGTTAGTCTATAGAGTCTTCCGAGAACGGAAGTAGCTGTTTTTGGCTCACCAATGCCGTTTTCCTTTTCTCATCGCAAAGCTACGCAGGCGCTGAATTTCTTTGCGCGCAAAGCCGGTGGCCGTATCAACAAGATGAAGGCGCTAAAGCTGGTTTACTTCGCCGATCGATATCATCTGCGAAAGTACGGTCGTCCCGTTGTCGGCGACGAATATTTGGCCATGAATTATGGACCGGTCGCTTCCGGCACAAAGGACTTGGCTGAGATGAGCGATTTTCTCGGTGAAGAGGAAGAACGTTACGCGAAGCGCTTCATTCGCCCAGCCGAATCGGCGATCACCTACAGCTCAATTCACAATGTGGATGAAAAAGTCTTATCCGAAAGCGATCGCGAAGCGCTAGAGTTCGCCTGGGGACGCTTTGGTCGAACGGCTGAATTTGCTCTCTCGAAGCTGACCCACCGATATCCTGATTGGAAAAACACGAGGCAGCGCTTGCATCAAAAACCGTTTCGCGAGCCCCAATGAACTACCGTGATTTTCTGGAGGATCCGCCTTCGGGTGTTGATCCATGTTATGAATTAGATGCCGAAACTCGCGAAGCGGTTGCCAGCGGGATCGACGAATTGGCGACGTTTGAGAAGTTGTGGCGTTGAAGTGTGCCTGATGAACCGCTGCCACTTGAATTGCGGCTTGGTCTAAGAGCCGGGAGCGTTTTCTACTTCCAATCGCGAGAGCTCACCTCCGGGCAGCCTCATTTCTTTGTCGTCGTCAATCGTGACCCTTTCGGCACGAAACGACGCTGCTGACAATTGTGACTTCTAACATTGAAGCGGTTCGGAGAAGAAATCGCGAACGTCCAGAGACGTTTATCGAGGTCTCGCCGTCCGATTACGACGAGCTAAAAGTGGATTCGGCAATCGACTGCAACGTCGTCGTCGAGAAAGCGCTCTCGGAGCTTGTCGGCATGGTGCAACGCAAAGAGGCGCGTTACCATCGCGATTTGCCGGTTCAAATCTTCGCAAAACTCAAAGCCGCTGTACTTGCCAGCTCTGTTGTGGCGCCAGAAATCAAAGAACTACTTTAGAACGTCGGGAAGGCAATAGGCGTCGCGTCCAAACATCTAGCTTCGCTGTCGTGATTCGTTGCCTCCTTCGCCTCAGTAATGAGCTGCGGCGCGCCGTGGAAACGTTGAATCGTTACATCGGCGGCGGGAGAAAACGCGATGAGACGACGGATTTGCGTGGTATCGAGAATTCCTGACGCGGCATACGGTCTCGTCGCGCATGTCGGCGGTCGCAGACCGCCGCTACACGCTTCGGCGAGACAATCGCAAAGTGCTATGAACATGAACAAATTTATTTTTAGACTGCTGGTGATTGGGTCCTACGGCTGCAGGGAGCGGACGAGGTCGCGGACTTTCTCGGCCTCCGGCGTGTTCCAGAAAATGACATCGGCATCGTCGGTCGCGGCGGAGGAAAACTCTACCCGGCCGATCCCGAGCAATCCGCTAAGGCCTGTCTTGCGCAGGTTGATGCTGCGAATGTCAGGGATGCGGACTTCGTTCGAAATCCGGTTGATGATGCCGTATTCGACGCTGACTCGCTTGTTTGTGACCACATACCTGCGTCGCAGCCGGTCAATTTGAATCCAGCAAATCAGCAGAAGGGCAATAACCACAAGGGCAGCTCGCGCCGCCCAGAGCATCAAGCCGAGGTCGGGCAAGACAGGCCAAAAGCTGGTCACGACCGCGGCGAGTAGGATCACCACCAGGATCCATTTACCAGCGTAGTGCAGATTCGAAACCGTGCCTGTCCAAAGGGTTTGTTCGGTTGTCGTGGCTGGCGCAGGATCGCTCATGAAGGTGACGCTCGTGCCCCTTCCCTCGCAACTTTACCTTGATCACTCGCACTGCCCGCGTGCTTGCGCCAGCTACCCTGGCTGCGTTGCCGTCTACCCGCGCGCTTCCCCAAAAGCAGAGTACGCCAACCCAAGAACCAACCCAAAAACCAGTTGTCGCATATTGGCGCAGGGTAGCAGAGTGGCGTCACCACGCACGCTGTGATCAGCGTTGTGTCCCGGAAAAAACTGCGAATGCTACGGCGTGGCAAGCAGCAACCTCTCGTGCATGGTAAGCCGCTTACGAGAGATGGTTAACAAGGATTTACCTATGCTTGGTGTTGATCCGCGGTAATCACGAGCCGTTTAACCGGTTGGCCCTTAACGAGTCCATCCACGATCTCGGGGACGTCCGCGACCGTGACGCGTCCGTAAAAAAAGTGATCGGGTTCGACTAAAACGGTCACGCCGGTCGCGCATTGATCCAAACAGCTCGACGTGCACACGCGCGCCTCTAGTCTTGCGAGTCCGCGCGCGGCAACCTCCGCTTTCAACGCTCTATATACTTCTTCCGAGTCCTTGGCCGCGCAGCAGCCTTTCGGGTTCTCCTCGGCCCGACGATTAATGCAGACAAAGAGATAGCGCTTGCGTTGCAAAGAGGTCAGAGTCCAATACGCCGAGGCGGAGGTCAAAGGCCAAAGATCAGCCGCCAGATCAGAAGCGAACGCTTGTCCGCATCGCCTGAATCCTATCTAATCAAAACGATGGGGCACTGCTGGGGTCTGATCTTCACTTTTCACAGCTCGTGTGCTTCCTTTTAATACGATAAACTCAACCTCGACGTCTTGACTCCTTCGCACCCGCTCAATCGGCCTCCGACCTTCCCGTCTGTCTCGCTGGCTCCCGGCGGCTCGGCTCTAGCTCAAAGACGAATCACTCGAAGACAACGCAAATCTTCCTGTTCCCGGCATCATCGCGCAGGAGATCGTCAGATTTCCCTCAGTCTGGATTGACGCCTATCGGGAGAAAGCGTCCAAATCGCGCAGTGAGAACGAAAGGTAAAATATGAAAAAGAAGTTAGTGCTGCTTTTTGCAGCTTTGTTTTGCCTGAGCGGCATGTTAGTACCGGCCGTTAAGGCGGTGGAGATCTCCATCGGCGGTTACGATCGGCCTTATTACGTCCATGGACCGGGGTATTGGAATGGACGCGTTTATTACGGCTGGGCACCCGGATATTGGGGATGGCGCCATCACCATAGATACTGGCATCATGGCTACTACCACCGTAGATATTGGCATCGCCATTAAAGGCGGCCTGAAGAATCTATCGGACCACCAACCCACCGGCAATTCATCATAGGTGTATACAAACGCATCATGACTGGAACAGGTGTTTAGGAGGGAAAAGGGATCGCGTCTAAACATTCAGGGGCTAGAGCCGCTAGTTATCGGGTAGCGGTTATCAGCGAAGTTATCGGAAAGTAGGCCCGGACGTTTATCGCATCCGACGAAGAATTTTTCTTTTTCCGAAAAGGAATGCACCCAGCCCGTTTACGAGTAGATTGTCGCGATGCCGACTTACATTTACGAAACCACCGACCCCGCGAAATCGGTCCGTACCTTCGAGGTTAAGCAAAGCGTCCACGACGAGCCGCTGCGCAGCGACCCGGAAACTGGCGAAGGAGCGCGGCGTGTGATCTCGGCTGGTTACAATCTTCTCATTCGCGGAAAATCTGTTGGTCCTTCGGTCGGCTCGGTCGGTTCACACTGAGCCTTGATCTGGGCAGGGTTGCCGGACATTTGCCGGCAGTTGAAATATTCGGCCTCTGGAATCATTTCGCGATCTGGTGAAGTCGCCGCCTTCTCCTTCCACCGGGCCCGTTCCTCCACGTGCACAAGATTCCCGTCCATGTCGTCCGCTCCCGCGACCTCCGTTGTCGAAGCGCTGCAAGTCGCCCTCGCCCCAGTTGAGCTGGGCGGAATCTCCTAACGAACCAAGGTTGCTACTTGGCAGCGTCATCTACTTTTTTCTCGGCGCCGCCTTGGCGGCTGAAGCCTTATGCTCTTTCTTCTGAGCCGCGCTGTTGGCTTTCGCCTGTTGCTGTGCCTTGTGCTTCTGATTCGCTTT
>QHMS01000174.1 GCA_003217895.1 Verrucomicrobiota bacterium | reverse complement strand
AGCAGGGGAATTACCGAGAGAAGAATGCCTGCGCACAGATCGCTGCCCCAACGTGGATTGCGTACGAGGCCAAGGTCACCCATGGAACGCACATGGCTGATGCATAGGAAAGGCCAGAGCAACAACGCAGCCGCGATCAGGATGGCGCGATGAAAGAACGTCTCAAAACCGTAATTTGCCAGGAAGGGAAGCACACCGGCCACTGCAAGCGACTGTGCCGACCAAAAAAGAATTGGAGCAAGCAGTGCTCCGACGATCACGGTCCCGATGAAGTAGGCCGCCAATTTAACTACGTCTTTCAAGGCGGTTAATGTAAGGTCTTACCGCGATGCGGAGTCAACACATATGGATGGAGAGGAACGAACACGGCAGCAAGCGCGAAGTGCGAGCCACAAAGTTCGGTGGGGTGTGGCGGTTTCAGGCGAAAACCGCGGGCGATGGTGACTGGATCTATTACGAGCGACCGTTGTTGGAGGACTTGTTAGCGTTAAAAGAAATCCTCGTGCGAAAATACCAGCGACGGCGCGCCTCTGCCGAAGACGTTGGATCTGTGGAAAAGCTGATTCGAGAGGAGAAGGTTGGGTGAATAATCGGAATATCGAAGGGGTGATAGGCGCGGTTTCATCAAGGTGCATTGGAAGCTAGGCCAACCATGGCTGAATGGAACATGGCTCCTGCCATTACGAGCTCGAATAAAGGCTTCAGTGCGTGGCAGGTTCCGATCGATATTACTTTACTCTATGAAAAACTATTTGCCGTATTGAGTGGCCTTGCTCGATTGAGCCAAGCCGTTGGAAGCGATCCGCCCGTCGAATGAGTAAGGTTTGAGCAATGCTTCCGCGAGGAAAGATGCCAAAGAAGCTACGGCTTGATCAACTTCTGGTGGGGAAGGGGCTGTTTGCAAGCCGCGAGCAGGCGCGGCGAGCAATAATGGCTGGCGACATTATGGTCGGCACGCGGACTGCGGCGAAGCCATCTGAGCTTATCGAGGAAGAAACGACGATCACAGTGAAGCCGACACGAAAATATGTCGGCCGCGGCGCGCTGAAGCTGGAAGCCGCGCTCGATCATTTCAACATCAACGTAGGCAAAAAAACGGCCTTGGACATAGGCGCCTCAACCGGGGGTTTTACCGACTGCATGTTGCAACGCGCCGCCAAAAAAGTTTATGCGGTTGACGTCGGCTACGGGCAATTGGATTGGAAGCTGCGCAACGATCCGCGCGTGATCGTTCTCGAAAAAGTTAATGCACGATCTCTCTCTCACGAGCACATTCCGGAACTTGTCGATCTTTGTGCGATTGATGTTTCCTTCATTTCGCTGACTTTAATCCTGCCGAACGCATTCGACTTGTTAGCCCCAGCTGGGTTGATTCTCGCTCTGATCAAACCGCAGTTCGAACTGCAACGCTCGGACGTGGGAAAAGGCGGAATTGTTCGCGATCCGGGCTTGCACCAAAAGGCACAAGACAAGATTGTCGCCTTTGTGACGCGTCTGGGCCATATGGTGATTGGGACCGTTCCGGCTGCGATTACAGGTGCGGACGGGAATCAGGAATTTTTTGCATGCATGCGAAAACAATCGGCTTGATAGCTCACACGGGGAAACCGGGCGTTGCTGAGCTGATCGGCGCAATTGCCCAGGAGTTCCGCCGTTATTCAATATCGACCCTGTTCGAAAAGGAAACGGCTCAAATTGCCGGAAAGAAATCGGGGCTCTCGCTGGCCGAATTGGGCGCTGCCGTGGACCTGCTTGTCGTAGCCGGCGGCGACGGAACGATCCTGCACGTAGTTGGGCAACTTGGCGAAATCATCAAGCCAATCTTTGGCATCAACATCGGTTCGCTCGGCTTTCTGACCTGCGCCAGTTCTTTGACCTATCGCGAGGCGGTGGAATGCATCGCGGGAGACCGGATTAATTTTAGTCAGCGGGCGCTACTCGAGGCACGAGTTCATCTGGGCGACAAAAGAACGGCCAAAATGATTGCGCTGAACGATGCGGTGCTAAGCCGAGGGGAACTTTCGCGCCTGGTCCTTTTGCGCACAAGAGTGAATGGCGAAGTGCTCACTGAGTTCAACGCCGACGGTTTGATTGTCGCGACACCGACCGGTTCGACGGCTTACTCGTTGTCGGCTGGCGGACCGATTCTCGATCCTGAATCAGGCGTGTTCGTGATCACGCCGATTTGCCCACACGTTCTCACGAACCGATCGATCATCGTTGCGGAAGGATCCATAATCGAAATCGAAGCGAGCGATCCCGAGTATCCAGTCTATCTGACGGTCGATGGGCGCAAGCCGATCCATGTCGAGCGAGGATCAATTGTGACGATTCGCAAAGCAAAGAGAACGCTTCCGCTGGCCTCATTGCCTGAAGCCTCATTCTTCAGCGTGGTCCGGCAAAAGCTCAAGTGGAGCGGGAGTAATGTCTGAGTACGCGAGGTCGTTCGGCGGCAATACACGGGTTTGTATTGGAAGCCGAAAGCAGTAGAATATCGAATTATGTTCTCAAAATCATTCATTCTTAGCTTCGTTGGTTCACTGCTTGTAACGTTCACCGTTTGCGGTGGCACGTCGGTTCTTGAAGGGGTTGTGAAAGACCCCAGCGGCCGTCCTGTCAAAGGCGCCGATGTCCGGATTGAGGCGAAAAATTTTTCAAAGGTTGTCAAGACAGATGCCAACGGCCGTTATGTGTGCAATGGCTTGGGAGTTGCCACTTACAAGGCCACTCTCGTTATCAGTGGACAAGTTAAAGCATCGATTGCCAACGCCAAGACGGAGGCGGGCAAGCCCACTCAACTCAATTTCAAGCTGACCGGGCAAGCCGCACCGACCAAGAAACACACACATATGGTTTTTATGCGCCCCGACATAGATACGCATATCGGCGGCGGTGGGAGCTGGGTTGAGGTCGATGATAACGGCAATATCGTGAACAATAACGGTCGCTCCAACACCGGAGCTAACAGCAATGTCACGACAGTCACTGGAACCGCCGTGCAGCAGATGAAAATCAACGTCAAAGCAGGCAGCGGTAACTGAATTGTGCCCAATTGTGCTAGCGAAATCACCCCAACTCAACTCAACTTCAAGCTGACCGGAAAGGTCGATGAGAACGGCAATGTCGTTAACGACACTGGATTTAGTAACGTCGAGACAACCCGCCGACCTGCTGTGCAACAGACGGTAATCAGGGGGAGTGGCGTTCACTGATTCTTTTTTCTTTGTCTGCCTCCTGCGGGCCTGATAGTCAGTATTGGCTATGAACCTTGTGAGCACGCCGGATGGCCGCGTCATAAATCTTGATCGCCTCACATACACGGAGCGTTCCGGCGAGTACTTGGTGTTGCATTTCGCTGGCGCAACCGACGGTAGCTCGGGGTCAGTTGTTAGGCTTAAACAAGGCGAAGGCGCTAGGCGGGTTTGGGCGTATCTCGCCGACAAATGTACGATGAAGATCGCGGCCGCACGTTGAAGTGTGGCCTGTAATCTCCAGCCAATTCTGCTCGGACAGCGTTGGATAAGCGGGATGCAACCGTGAGCTGTATTATGGCGAAGAAGAAAACCGGGCTTGGTAGCCGGCGTTACATCGGAACATTTCTCGCTGTTGTGTTGGTTTTTCTCCTTGCATGTACC
>QHMS01000193.1 GCA_003217895.1 Verrucomicrobiota bacterium | reverse complement strand
GCAGATCCGCATTAGCACGATTGCCGATTCTCCTTTGCTTGTTCTTACTCATTGCAGTCGGCGTCGTCGCGGTGGGAGCAATCGCTTCTTCGCGCGCCGGTGGTGGATCGACTTCTCCTGAAGACGGTGCCAAAACAATCGCCGAAGGCGCTAATATCGGGCGGCAAAGCCGCATTCTTAGCCAACGCGTTGAGGACAACGCGTTCCACCGTAAGATCGCGCCGTGGGTGATTGAGCACACGGCCCACGGGCAGCAGGCCGAATTTTTTGTAGTGCTCGCTGATCAAGCAGACCTGAGCGGGGCAGCGACTTTGCGCACAAAAGCCGAGAAAGGCCGTTACGTGCACGATGCGCTGTGGAACAAGGCCCAGACAACGCAAGGACCTATTCTGCAATGGTTGCGGGAGCGCAGCATCGAGCATCGCTCGTTCTACATCGTGAACGCGATTTTGGTGAAAGGCAGCCGCGAGATTGCCGAGGCGCTCGCAGCGCGTCCAGATGTCGCGCGTGTGGAAGGCAATCCTGTCATTCACAATGTGCTGCCCCAACCCGACGTTGTCGTCGAGCCGCCTCCGCAACGGCGGCAACCCGCGACGGTTGAGCCTGGCATTCAATACACGCACGCGCCGGATGTGTGGGCGCTTGGATTTCGGGGTCAGGGAATTACCGTAGCCGGCGCGGACACCGGCCAGCGCTGGACACATAACGCGCTGAAGCCTCACTACCGCGGCTGGGATGGACAGAACACCGACCACAATTATAACTGGCACGACTCCATCCACGACAGCACCGGGAATCCGTGCGGGAACGATTCGCCGTTCCCCTGCGATGACAACGGTCATGGCACTCATACCATAGGGAGTGCGATTGGCGACGACGGCATGGGTAACCAGATCGGGATGGCACCCGGCGCGAAGTGGATCGGGTGCCGCAACATGGACCAGGGCACTGGCACACCGGCCAGATACATTGAATGCATGGAATGGTTCCTTGCGCCTTATCCGATAGGTGGTGGCCAGGGCGACCCGCTTAAAGCTCCCGATATCACGAATAACTCGTGGGGTTGCCCGCCTTCGGAAGGTTGCTCGCCTGATACGTTGCAGGGCGCCATAGAAGCTCAAGCCGCTGCTGGTATCATGACAGTGGTCAGGGCGGATAGCTCGGGTCCCGCCTGTTCGACTATGGAAAACCCGCCGTCGATCTATGCGGCGTCTTACACTGTAGGCGCTCTGGTAACTGGCAGCGACAATATTGCTTCCTTCAGCAGCCGCGGCCCGGTGATAGTCGATGGAAGCAATCGAATAAAGCCTGACATCACGGCTCCGGGCACAACCATTCGCTCAAGCTACAACGGCTCCGACAGTGACTATGCGATCCTAAGCGGCACATCTATGGCGACTCCCCACGTCGCCGGTGCCATGGCGTTGCTGTGGTGTGCGCGGCCGGAGTTACGTCACAATATTTCTGGAAGTCAGACAGTCTTGAATGAGGCTGCTTTCTTTCTCGCCTACAAGCAGTGCGGCACGCCCGGCCCTCCAAACAATGTTACTGGCTGGGGACGCGTCGATATCGCCGCTGCCGTGCCAACTCCGGCTTCTACGTGCCCGCCCGGTACACAGCGGGAAATACCTTTGAGCGCGAACTTCGACGGCGTGACGCCGCCGACGTTGCCGCCTGGCTGGACAGCAACAAACGCACAAGGTCCACCGCCGCTCTGGGTCACGTCCAATTCCGGAGTGCCGATGCCGCCTGCCTATTCACCTCCGAATGCGGCATACGTTGATGATCCAGACGTTGTAAGTGACAAACGGTTGGCCTCGCCGACCTACGACATTTTTGAAGCATACATGTCGCAGTTAACGTTTCGCCATAATTTCAATCTTGAAGCGTCGGACATAAATCCAAATCTTGGCTTTGATGGGGGAATCCTGGAGATCAGCATTGATGGTGGCCAGTCATTTCAATACATCCCACCGGAGGCATTCGTAACGGGCGGTTATAATCGTACGATCAGCACGGATCGAGGCAGTCCCATTGCTGGCCTTAGGGCGTGGAGTGGGGACTCCGAGGGCTTCATTACGACCGTGGTGAACGTGCCTCCTTCTGCAAATTCCAAGTTACGCTGGCGCATGGCCAGTGATACCACTGGCTCAAGCGAAGGCTGGCGGGTTGACGACGTCACGGTATACGCCTGCCACTTCTTTGGGACGCCGACAGCAACGCCAACGCCGACTGTGCTGCAAAGTCCGACCCCTACAGCTACTGCGACATTCACGGCAACGCCCACTGCGACTGCTACGGTGACGCCGACGTTCACGCCTACAGCTACAGCCGCGGCTACTGCTACCTCCACAGTCACGCCCAGTGCGACGGTAACAGCTACTCCTACAGCTACCGTAAGGCCGACGCCCACTGCGAGACCCGGAATAACACCGAGGCAGCGTCCTACTCCACCACCGCGCCCGATCGCGTCGAGATAAATTTTGTAGGGCGCGACCGCCGGGCGCGCCAACGCGAACGGACGGCCCAGCGGTCCGTCCCTACCATTTCAGGAGTCAGGAGAGTGAATCGCGTTTGGATTGGCGCGATAGGTCCAGTCCCGCGCGTGGCCGCTTGATGAATTGATGTCGCGCAACACGGCGTCCACAATCGCGCGATCTGGCGAAAACTCGCAGACTGGGTCAGTGTTCGCAGCGTTTCCGGTCAACAACGCGGCCTGACAACGGCAACCGCCGAAATCGATTTCTCTCTGCGGACAACTCCGGCACGGCTCCGGCATCCATTCCGTTCCCCGAAACCGGTTGAAACTTTCCGATTCGCGCCAAATCCAATCGAGCGCGTGCGTCCGGATATTTTCAAAGCGCAAATCGGGAATGGCGGACGAAGCGGTCGGGCAGGGGAGCACATCGCCCATCGGGTTCACCGTGAGATATCGTTGGCCCCAGCCG
>QHMS01000192.1 GCA_003217895.1 Verrucomicrobiota bacterium | reverse complement strand
TGCGGTACCGCTCGACATCCCGCGTAGCCAGCTTCCAACCCATCAGCTCTGCATGTGCACCGATGAAGAAATCTGGCAATGGCACACTGGAGGTCTTACCGCCTCTCGATCGCGCGCGGTTGAGACGGTAGCGCCTGTAAACGCGTCCACAGATTGCTGCGGCACCAGCGGGAAAATCGAGAACGACAATGCCAGCCTGGCGCATGTCAGCTTCGATGTCTTCGCCGCGCCTCGGGCCGGCATATAATTCAGCCAACGTGATACAGTTAATCGCTGCGCCAGAGTCGATGACTGCGGATGAAATCAGGTTCCTGGCACGAACTTTATCATTCCCGACGCCGTAGTGAGCATCGATCACGATGTTCGTATCCAGTAAAATCATGGTTCCCGCGTGATCTTACGCAGCTCTTCCCAACGAATGTTCGGGACACTCTTCCAGTTTCGGATCGCCTTCAGAATGTCCGCCTTTGTCTCTTTTCTCTGCGGTACGGCGCGATGCACTCGTCTCAGAATCAGTTCAGGTCCTTTTTGTTTGCAGGCAAACACGTCGCCGGGCGCGGCGCCGGGAAGGACCACGCGCTTCTTGCTATCTGCTGTCAGTGTCATGGTGGGATTATCCCACACCACATCAGTTGCCGTCAAGGAAGGCGCTCGTCGGGCCCGGCGGACGAATTAGAACGTCGGAAAATTCCAATCGCGCTCAAAGGCGCGAACAACCTAGAGCGCCGGCGCGGGGGCGCTAAGCGAAAACTTGAAGACCGTGCCCCGATAGTGCGCGCCGCCCGCCGCGGTCGTGCCGTAGAAATCTCCATCGCTACCTTGCACGAGCGCGGAAAATGGAGTAGCCCCCTCAGCAGGAGAACCGCTAAGTGAATAAAGCGTTGTTAAACTGCCTGCCGGGGTGATCTTGAAGAGCGTGCCCACATAGTGCGCGCCACCCAGCGCGGTGGTGCCGTAAAAATTGCCGTCGCTGGCTTGCACCAGCCCGGCAAGCGGATCAACGCCCTCGCCAGCAGAGCCGCTAAACGAGTGCAGCGTTGTTAAGTTTCCTGCTGGATCGATCTTGAAAGCTGTGCCCAAATAGTGTTCCCCGCCCAGCCCAGTCGTACCGTAGAAATTACCATCACTGCCTTGCACCAGTCCGGCGACCGGATTAGCGCCCTCGCCGGGAGAGCCGCTAAAGGAGTGCAGCATTGTGAAGCTGCCTAGCGCACTGAGCTTGAAGGCCGTGCCCAGGTTCTGTGCTCCGCCCCGTACGGTTGTGCCGTAGAAATTTCCATCGCTGCCGCGAACGAGCTTGGCAGTTGGACTAGCGCCTTCGCCAGGAGCGCCGCTAAACGAGTGAAGCGTTACTACGATTCCCAGAGCTGTCCTGAACACTGTGCCCATGGAGTGCGCTCCCCCAAGGGCGGTCGTACCGTACAAGTTGCCGTCAGCTGCTTGCACCACCCCGCCCATTGGAATAGAACCGTCCCCGAGGAGGCCGCTGAACGAGTGCAGAATTGTAACGGCGCCGGCCGGCGTGATTCGGAACAGCGTTCCTTGATAGAACAGGCCGCCCAGCGTTGTCGTGCCATAAAAATTACCATCACTGCCTTGGGTCAGCCCTGCGATTGGGTTAGCGCCATCGTTCGGAAAGCCACTAAACGAGTGGAGCGTTGTTAAGTTCCCTGTCGAATCGATTTTAAAAACTGTGCCCTTATTGTTTGCTCCGCCTAGCGCAGTCGTGCCATAGAAATTACCATCGCTGCCTTGCACCAGCGCGGATTCCGCGAATTGCCCGTCGCTTCCGTTGAACGAGTGCAAAACACTCAGGACTTGCGCATTGACGGTGACGGGGCCGAGGATGACTGCCGCTGCTGCGATTGCTGGTAGTAGATTCCATTTCTTCAAGTCCATGTTCGCCTCCAATTTTCGTGCCACTTCAAGGTTCACGCGACCGCTGGTCAGTGCAACACGAAACTCTTCGCCAAATTTCCTGCATATGCTTAGCGCCGTTCGATGTGCTTGGGGCCGCCAAAGATGGCGATAATAGCCCAACGTTTTAACGCTGGGTTATCGTTGCAAAGGGGCCACGAGTCCCGTTGGGACGAAAGAAATTCTCGCAAACTTGGAAAGATCCTGTCGTCCCTACCGGGACTCAAACATTGGCCGTTCCCAAGAACCCAGCCTTCAAAAGGCTGGGCTATTTTTCGTTCCCAATGCGTGGGTACGCTAAACACATACAATCTCGCGGGTGCTGTCGATCGGAAGAGCGGTCCAAAAATTAATAATTTAACGATTTACCTGTCGCGCCGTAGTCCCGCGATTGCAGGGCGAAGGCGGAACGATGTAACGAATTTCATTGATCACACCCTGCGTTTCGGGCAATCTCAGACGTCATGCGCCGATTGTTGATTGAAATCGTGATCATTGCGGCCGTGATTGCTTTGGCTTGGAACACGCCTTTCAAGGATTCGACGGCGCAGATGTACAAAAATATAACAAATTGGTTCGACAGCCTCGCGCGGTAAAAGCGCGTGCCCCGAAAGCTTTCGGGGTTTATGCGCTTTAACGCTGTAACGAATTGCATTGATCTCCCTCTGCGTTTCTGGCAATCTCAGACATTATGCGACTGATGTTTGAAATCGTAATCATTGCGGTCGTGATTGCTTTTGGCTGGACCAAGCCTTTCAAAGACTGGACTGACCAAGCCCATCACAAAATAACATCCACACTGGACAGCATTGGCGGGTCGTTACAAAAAAAC
>QHMS01000191.1 GCA_003217895.1 Verrucomicrobiota bacterium | reverse complement strand
CAGACCGATCACAGTTTAACGAGACGTCTAGCCGAAGCCGCGGACCTCTTGCAAATCAAATTGCTCGACCACATCATCATCGGCGCGCCGACGGAAGGAAGCCCGGGCTACTTCAGCTTCAAGGAGGCAGGCGTGCTGTGAGCGGCGGATTTCAGCTGCGCGAACCTGATCGGGTTCATGCCGCCTCTCCCCTTTCGAAAGCAACGAACTCAGCGCAAACATGAGCAATGTGAAGGTTCATCCCACAGCAATCGTCGATCCAACGGCGCAAATCGGCGCCGACGTGCAGATCGGACCGTTATCGATCATAGGACCACAGGTGTCGATCGCGGAAAGAACGACTGTGCAATCGCACGTCGTGATTGAGGGCGAGGTCGCAATCGGCACCGGCAATTTTATCGGTCACGGCGCGATCATCGGCGCGCCGCCGCAGGATGTTTCATTCTCGCCCGAGCGGAACACGCGCGTGGAGATCGGCAATGACAACGTCATCCGCGAATACTGCACGATCCATCGTGGCAGTCCCGAGGGAAGCGCCACGAAAATAGGCGACAAAAATTTTCTGATGGCTGGAGCGCATATCGGACACAATTGCGTCGTCGCAAACAACGTGATCATCGCGAACAATTGTCTGTTGGCCGGGGACGTGCGCGTCGATGACGGCGCGTTTCTCGGCGGTGGATCAACCTTTCACCAGCACATGCACGTTGGCCGACTGGTGATGGTGCAAGGCAGCTCGGCGTTCGGAAAGGATCTGCCACCGTTCATCATCGCCGCGGAACGCAATTTCGTCTTTGGCTTAAATGTCGTTGGGCTTCGTCGCGCCGGCTTCAGCGTGAAAGATCGAGACGAAATCAAGGCTGCGTTCAAACTCATTTACCACAGCGGGCTAAATATCGGGCAGGCGCTGAAAAAAGCGGCGACGATGAAATTCGGCGCGCCAGCACGAGAATTTCTGGACTTCGTTGCGAACGCAAAAAAACGGGGGATTTGCCCGCTCAAACGCAACGAGGATGAAAAGACGTCGATTTAACGAGAATTCGACGAAATTTCGTAGAAAGACGAACATTTTTTCGTCTAATTCGCCATCGTCGAATTAAGTCCAATCAACGCGAGCATGCGGCCTGTCTTTCCTTTTTCGGCGCGATAGGAATAGTAACGGTTCAGGTCGCAGGCAGTGCATACGCCGGAATCGTGAATTTCTTTCACGCCTAGCGCGCGACATTGCCGGAGAATTTCCGCGACGAAATCGATTTCGTAATGCGGCGGGCGAATGCAGGGGCTGAGTTGCACCATCATGTTCGCGGGATCGGAGCCGAAGCGATCGATCATTTCCCTGATCGCGTTCGTGACGACGCCGATCTCGGTGCCTTTCCGGCCGGAATGCGCCAGACCGATGGCCGGCGTTTTTGCATCGACAATGTAAACGGCGCAGCAGTCGGCAACGTAAACGCCGAGCGCGATGCCATGTTGATTGGTAATAATGCCGTCGCAGCCGGGGAACTCGCGGCCCACAGGGCCGTGGCTACACCTATCCACGACCGCGATTTTGTTTCCGTGAATCTGTTTGGCAGTGAACAGGGGCCAGTCGCCGATGCCGATTACATCGCGAATTTCGCGATGGGAGGCTTCGAGCCGCTTTAAGACTTCGGCTTTGTCATGCGAAACATCGAAGCCGGGAATTCTTTGTGTGAAAACGTGGCGACAGATTCCAATCGCGCTCAACGCGGGAAACTGCTCGAAAGGAAGTTCCATCACTGCGTAAGCTCCAAATCCCAAAACCCAAATTCCAAACAAACCGCAAATCACCAAATCTCAAAAGGCCTCGGCAAGGGAGGCGCTTGCCCTACAAAAGTCAACCCGCAATACCAGTTTGGAACCTCGGATCTGAGAATTGATTGGGACTTTGGATTTACTTCGAATACGAAGTTCGCGTTCTTCCAGTCGAGCTTCGCAGCTCGTTATCTTCAGCCCGTTTTGGTTTTCCCTCGGCGTCCACGCTGCTGCCAGTGTAATAGGTCTTCGTTGTCGTGGCGCGCGGCGTGAGGTTCGCGAACATCTCGTGATAGACACTCTGCGCACCTGTGGCCCGATCGAATTCTGCCAGCGAAGAATTGTATCCGAAGAGCGCCTGCAACCGCGTCGATTGCGCAGTGAGCAGTTGCACTTGTGCGTTGAGCACGTCCAGTTGAACTCCCGCGCCTGCGTCCAGGCGCGCCTTGGCAAGGCGCAGCGCTTCCTCGGCTTGCTCGACATTTTTTTCCTGGCTTTGGATCAGCTCACGGTTCTGCAGCAAATTTGAGTAGGCTTGTTGTATCTCCAACTCGACCTGCCGGGCGTCATCGTCGTACGTGTTTTTGGCTTCGAAAAGAAGCGCACGCTGTTGAATAACCTGGCCAGCGATCGCGCCGCTGTCCCAGATTGGGATACTGCCTTGCACTTCTGCCAGCCAACCCTTCGAAATATCGCCAAAGCTGGAGTTGGTCGGCGAACTCACCCATTCGCCGCCGCCGGTGGCGGTAACAGTGGGCAGCCACTGACCCGCAGCCGCGCGTACTTGCTGTTTTTGATTGAGCACGTTTGCCCGCGCCTGCTTGAGAAATGGGCGCCGTTCTTTTCCCACCTCGATGGCACTAGCAAGGCTGATGGTGCGCGGGATGTATGGCATTTGCCCAACCGCTTCCAGCGGCGGATTTTCACCGAGCCCTGGTTGAAAATCGAGTCCGAGTGTCTTGGCAAGCGTAATCTTGGCAATTCGCAGGTTGTTCTGGGCGGTGATGAGGAGTGGCAGTTGATTATAGAGCGCCACCTCCGCCTGTAGCACGTTGAAGCGCGGAACTGTTCCCGCTTCAAAACGATTCTGCTGGTCCTTCAATTGAGCTTCCAAAAGATGCACCGATTGCTCGTTTACGCTGACAAGCTCTCGATTAACCACGATCTGGTAAAACTGCGTTTTTATTGTCGCGATGAGTTGGTCCAGAATATTGCGGAACGCGAAGTAGGCGCTGTCGCGCTGAAAAAACGTGCCCCGAATTTGCGGGAAACTCGTGCCGTTAAAAATCAACTGACTTCCAAGCACGCTGATGGAGTAAGAGACATCAGTCTGCTGCACATTCTGGATTATCGGTGTCGGGGATGGAGCGGCCAGTGGCGGCTGAATATCCCTCACCTGCGACAGCGGCGATTCGAAAAGGGATGCAGCGCCCGTCGTACTGGCCGGCGTTGTACCTGTCCCACCCGTCGTTCCGAGAATCCGCGCGCCTTGCAGGTTTGGATCGATCCATTCAAAATTTGCCCGCGCATTGACCTGCGGCAACACTTGGGCACGGACCTGAATGATCACGCCTCTGGTGCGTTTGATTTCTTGTTCCGCGTTCAGAAGAGCAGGGTTGCGTTGCAGCGCGGTCAGGATTGCCTGGTCCAAAGTAAAGGTAGGGACCCTACTGACCGATCTTGTTTCGCCGCCGTATGTTCCCTCACTGCCGGCAAAACCCGGCCGACCGAGAATGCTGAACGCTACAAAAATCCCCAGGGGAAGAAAGAATTTTCTCATAGACGTTTAGCTGTTAGATGCGCGAAAGCCGATGTCCGGATTCAACGCAGTCTCATAGCACCGCCGCCAAACAAATGGAAATCATTTCGACTGGCAGTAATTGTAAATTTTACCGTAAATCTGCA
>QHMS01000081.1 GCA_003217895.1 Verrucomicrobiota bacterium | reverse complement strand
CCGACACGCAACAAATCGGTTACATTCGGAAAAATACCGAAACCGGTGGGGGAACTATCGACGAAGTGATAGCAGTGCCGATCTTTTCGAGCTACACCGGAGACGTGATCTCGGCGCTCGTCATCGGGTTCAAACCGCTTGAGCTTGAAGAGAAAAACCGGGGAATGAGAAGCGGCGTCTGGGTAACTGGGCAATTGCATTTGCCCTCGCTCCCGAAATCTGCACAAGCATCGCTCAACGAAAAAATAGCCAGTGCGGTCGCAAATTCTGATCGCGAGCAAGACAACTTTCGCGTCAATGTCGACGGCGCGCCTCAGCTCTTATTTTACAAGCGGCTTAATCCTGGATCGCTTTTTCCAGCGGCTTACGAAATTTGCGTTTATCCGCTGGCCTATTCGATGGCTCAGCTGCATCGCCTCCGCTGGCAGATTGGCGGCGCCGGCGCGTTGCTCTTGTTAGGCGGTTTCGTCGCAAGCCACGTGGTTGCGCTCAGGTTCTCAGCCCCAGTAAAAAAACTTGCGCTGGATTCGGAGCAAAATCGCGCGCAACGAAAACGCGCCGAAGCCGCGCTTGCTTCGACCACGCAGGAATTGGAAAGGTCGGCCCGATATTCTGCCGATGCCTCCCATCAGTTAAAGAGCCCGGTCACGGTTCTTCGAATCGGCCTGGAAACATTGCTGACGCGCGAAGGTTTCAAGCCGGAAATCTACGAGGAGTTATCAGCCCTTCTCCATCAAACGCATCGTTTGACTGGCGTGATCGACGACTTGCTTCTTTTGTCGCGCATGGATGCTGGGCATCTTCAAATCGCATCGACACCGGTAAATCTTAGCCAGCTCATTGATGAGTGGCTCGACGATCTTGGCGCGCTTCCCGATTCGCCCGATGTGAAGATTGAAAAAGAATTTCCAGTCGGCCTTTTCGTAGCGGGCGAAAGACAGTACACGTCGCTCATTGTGCAAAATCTCCTGGAGAACGCGCGAAAGTACAATCGCCCCTGCGGGCGGATCCGGGTCAGCGCGCACGCAAATGGCAGCGACGTCGTGCTGACCATCGGCAATACGGGCCGCACAATTCCACCCGGTGAAAACATCTTCGAACGGTTTCATCACAACTCGACGCCGTCGGCCGTTTCGGGTCACGGAATCGGCTTGAATTTGGCACGCGAACTGGCCCGGTTGCATGGCGGCGATTTGCGCCTGGTGCGTTCGGAAAACGATTGGACCGAATTTGAAGTGCGCTTTCCTGCCGCGGACGGTGTTAATGCAGTTGCATGAAATTGCGCGCTTTCAGCCTGTGCATCTTTGCCTGCACAGCGTGCGCCTTCGATATCGATGATTTTCTCGACCGGCTCGACACCGCGCTCACGATTTCTGCATTTCAAGATAATCTGCGCGCACGATTGAGCGGCACGCTTGACTTGGAGATCTATCACTTTGAACAACCCGCGCCTGGTCTCATTGACAGCAACATCGACACTCTTTTCAATCCACGGTTGACGCTGTTTCTGGACACACAAATCGGATCGCAGATTTATTTCTTTGCGCAATCGCGCCTTGATCGTGGTTTTGATCCGAGCAATCACGGAGCTCAAATTCGTTTAGATGAGTATGCGCTTCGGATTACGCCTTGGGAAGACGTCCGTTTTACTTTGCAGGCCGGCAAATTCGCCACCGTTGTCGGCAATTGGGTCCCGCGGCACTTGTCATGGGACAACCCGTTTATCAACGCGCCGTTGGTTTATGAAAATGTCACGCCAATTCAGGACAAATCCGCTCCTTATTCACCACTCTATTTCATCTATGGCCCCTACTATTACGAAAAGTACGCGTTCAATCCGGTGATCTGGGGGCCCAGTTACGCGAGTGGATTTTCTATTTCAGGAAAACTGGGTCAGTTCGACTACGCCGTTGAGATCAAAAACGCCTCACTCTCTTCGCGGCCAGAATCGTGGGAAGTTACTGAGAACGGTTTCCAAAATCCGACTTTCAGTTCGCGGGTCGGTTTCCGGCCTAACGAGGCGTGGAATTTTGGCTTCTCAGCAAGTGAGGGCCCATATTTTCGGCGCGAAGCCGAACCCACATTGCCGCCCGGACGCGACCTCGATGATTATCGCGAATTTGTTCTTGGGCAGGATGCCAGTTTCGCCTGGCATTATCTGCAAGTGTGGGCCGAAGTTTATGAAGCGCGGTTCGAGGTTCCGAACGTTGGCGACGCAGACACAGTCGCTTACTACATCGAAGCAAAATACAAATTTACGCCGCAGTTCTTTGGCGCTATTCGCTCGAACCAACAGCTCTTCGGCACAATCAGCGACGGCTACGGTCATGATGTTCAATGGAGTCGAGATCTCGGCAGAATCGACATCGCCGCAACGTATCGCTTCACGCCACACGCACAGATAAAACTCCAGTATGATTTTCAGCACGACACCACAGGCGAAGGGGAGGATAATCATCTATTCGCAGCTCAATTCACGATAAGGTTTTAAGTTTCCACCATTCGAAAACTCATGCGCATACTTGTGGTTGAAGATGATGTCCAGTTGGCAAGGCAAATCGCTTCGGCACTCACCGAGGCCGGGCACGATCAGATCATCGTTCATGACGGTGAACGAGCTTTGGATAAAGCAAAACAGAAACCATTCGATCTAATCGTGCTGGATGTCATCCTGCCTGGCATCGACGGGTTTGAGGTCCTGCGGCATTTGCGTTCGGAACACATGGCCAGCCGCGTGCTGATGCTTACGGCTCGAGGCGAGGTGAAAGACCGCGTCACCGGATTGCAACTTGGCGCCGACGATTATTTGCCGAAGCCCTTTGCAATGCGCGAGCTGGTGGCTCGCGTCAATGCCTTGGGACGACGTTATCCCGAAGAGCCGGGACTCAACCTTCGGGTTGGTGATCTCACCCTGGACCTGGCCACTCACGATCTTCACCGCGGCGCGAAACGCATCGAGCTTTCCCCGCGGGAAGTAAATTTGCTCAAGGTGCTAATGCGTGAGCCTGCCCGTGTCTTCACGCGCACCGAGCTGTGCGAACGTGTTTGGGAACACCCCCACGAATACGATACAAAACTGGTCGAAGTCTTCATCGGCCGGTTGCGTCGAAAGATCGGGGATCCGCCGCTGATTCGCACCGTCCGTCACGTTGGTTATACCATCGACGCCGGCGAACGCCATTGATACATGGCACGCTACTCCGTGGTGCGATCACGCAGGCCGCGCTTAAGGATAGTGACAACGCCGTTACTTTTACTGTCTTGCATGCGGCAACAGATTTTCAATTGTGCGGTGTCATATTGATCTGATGAAAACCTTTTCACGACACATCGCGGTATCGCTGCTGATAATCGCAACGCTTCTGGCTTTCTGCCCAAACCTGGCAAGCGCGGCCACGGTTACTGTCGCGATTGGCAACAACTGCCTCTGCTTCTCGCCTGAATCGGTGACGATTCACCCGGGCGATACCGTGCATTGGACCTGGAGCTCGAGTGGTCACAGCACCACCTCGGGTTCCCCCGGGATGCCCAATGGAATGTGGGACTCTGGAATTCAAAGCCAAGGCCATACATTCGATCGCACATTCAACACTGCTGGCTCGTTTAATTATTACTGCACCCCCCACGGGGCATGCTGCGGAATGACAGGGACGGTCACGGTGACGAATGCATCAGCATCACCAACGCCGACGCCTACTGGGACGCCTGGGTCTACTCCAACACCCACCCCGGCCGTCACGACTAGTCCAGCAACGAACGTCGCAAGTTTGTCGGCCACACTCAATGGATCAGTAAACCCACGTGGCGCAACGACGACCGTCAATTTCCAATATGGCCTGACCACAAGCTACGGTTCGACGACTGCGACGCAGACTAAGACGGGGAACACCGTCCAGGCCGTCAGTGCGAACATCAGCGGGTTGACCGCGAACACCACGTATCATTTCCGCATCGTAGCTCACAATGGTGGCGGCACCAGTTTTGGCGCCGACAGGACATTTACCACGCTCACCGCGACCGGGCCTCCGGTCGTATCAACCAGTGCGGCCACCTTGATCGCGAGCTTCTCAGCAACGCTAAATGGCTCGCTCGATCCACATGGATTGACCACGACTGTCTCTTTCCAGTATGGGACCACGACCAGCTACGGGTCCACCACATCCATGCAGACTCAGACCGGGAACACGTATCGGAACATCGTTGCCAACGTTAGCGGTTTAATGGCGAGCACGACTTACCATTTCCGGATCGTGGCCACCAATAGCGCCGGCACGAGGATGGGCAGCGACAGGACATTTACCACACTCAGCACCACGGGCGCTCCAGTCGCCTTAACTAATCCGGCAACGTTGATCGCGAGTTTTTCAGCAACACTCAATGGCTTAGTCGATCCACACGGATTAACTACGAGTGTTCACTTCCAATATGGCCCCACGACGAGCTACGGCCTCACGACTTCTCCCCTGAGTCGCAGTGGAAACACGTACCTGAACACTGCCTCCGGCATCAGTAGCCTGAGTGCAAGCACAACTTATCATTTCCGAGTCGTAGCGAGTAACAGCTCTGGCACTAGTATGGGCAGCGACAGCAGCTTTACCACACTTGCCGCGACTGGCGCTCCCGTTGTGACGACTGGCTCGGCAACTACGACGACCAGTTACGGCCACACCAGAGGCATGCAGAGTCAGACCGGCAATACCTACCGGAATATTGCTGCCAGCATCAGCAGCCTGACTACCCATACTACTTAGCACTTCCGAATCGTGCCTACGAACAGCGCGGGCACGAGAATGGGCAGCGACAGAACCTTTACCACGCCTTAGTGCCCCTTGACACACCATCGTAACGCGCAAAAATTCTGCGTCGAACGCTATATGACTCCACGATCGGATTGTTACCTTTGCGGCGTCGTATTCTTCACAGCGTTGATTGGCTCAGCCCTCATCGCCGTGAGCTTGGGAGAACCGGAATCAAAAGAGAAGTGGGTCGCCCCGGCAGCGGAGGCAGGAAAGAAAAGTCCCGTTCCCGTCAACGACTCTTCACTCGCAGTTGGACAAAAAGTCTATCTACAACGTTGCGCGGGCTGTCACGGAAAGACGGGAAACGGTGATGGACCCGACGCGGCGGATCTTGGCATTCATCCAGCCAAACTCTCCGATCCGGCCATACGAGGACAAGCAGACGGCGAGCTGTTCTGGAAGGTTACAGTCGGCAAGAAACCGATGCCCAGTTACCGCAGTCGGCTCTCGCCCACAGACCGCTGGAGCGTGATTAACTATCTCCGAACACTCGCCAGGAGGTAACTAAATGAAGAGGATCCGCCATTATTGCTTAGCAGCGATTATTCAAGGCGCTCTACTCACTGTCACATCTCTGGTCGCTCATGCCGAGGACGCAACGACAGATGGATTCGTCACCAGAAAAGAATATGAAGAGCTTAAAGCCCAGATGCTGGCGATGAAGAAAGAACTGGACGCTCTTAAGAAAGAAGGAGAAGCCGCTCAGAAGCAAGGAAGCGCCGAAAACCAAGCGCTGGTGCAAAGCCACAAGGAGGTCGCTCCGCCGGAGAGTTCCCAAGGCCAGACTGTCGCCGACACGCACAAGCAAGTCGCCACGGAAGCCCCGCCGCCGGTCGTCGAAGCGGAAGGATCACTGCTGGGAACAACGAAATTCTTACTCGCTGGCTGGGCCGAAGCGATGTACGAGCAGCGCAACGGCCAGGTGTCCACGTTTTCCGCTTCTCTTAATCCCGTCTTTCTCTGGGAATTGACGCCGAAAATTTTATTCGACGGCCGGCTCGAGATCGAGCCCAGCGGCGGCGGCACCAATGTGAATCTTGTGAATGCCCAGATCTCGTATCTTCTGAATGATTACGTGGCCCTGGGTGTCGGAGAATTTTTTAGTCCGAGTAATGTTTTTGTCGAACGCTTCGAGCCACAATGGATCAACAAATTGCCTGATCGCCCGATCGGTGTTTACCATGGCGTCCTGCCAAACATATCCGTCGGCGCACAAGTGCGCGGAGGATTTCCGATCGGCCCGACCCGCGTGGATTACGCCTTGTATGTTTCCAACGGTCCTACCCTCCTTACCTCAGATGCCCGCACCGCGGGCAGACTCGATTTCGGTAGCTACACGGATAACAACGATGACAAGGCGGTTGGAGGCAGAGTTGGTTTTCTTCCAATCCCGGGAGTCGAGGTCGGTTATGGCTTTGAAACATCGAAGCCGGGCTTCCAAGGAACCACCTTCGCTGATCTTCGTGCTTTACTTCAGTCTGTTGATCTGGAGATCACGCGCAATTCCGATTTGCTGAAAGGCCGCGTCAATCTGTTCGCGCAATACGCGTGGAGCAAAGTGGATCACGCGGTCTATGATCCCGATGGCTCACTTGGTTTTGGTCCGCTTCCGCTGACGGCTAAACGCGATGGCGGTTACGCGGAGATCGCCTATCGACCCACCAAACTCGATATCGATTTTCTAAGGAACCTTGAAATGATCTTTCGCTGGGACCACCTAAGTGGCGATCCGAGCGGGCTCGGCGATCCTTCTGAAACCCGTTGGACCATTGGGCTGGATTACTGGCTTAGCCCCAGCACCGTGATCAAAGCCGCGTATGAATGGGATAAGCCGAACGGCGAGCGCAACAAGAACGCTCTGTTGCTTCAGACAGCCATGGGTTTCTGAGCAAAGGAGCTATATGCTTAGAGTGCTAACTCGCGGTCTCCTCGCAGCCTTGCTCCTGCTCCTCATCAGCACGAGCATGAACCTCTTTGCGGACCCGAAAGAAAACCGGAAAACGGCGAGCGAGTCGAGCGGTGCGACCTCGAGCGATTCCTATATGGGTCTTACCGGGGAAGAACTGTGGTCTAACAATTGTCTGCGCTGCCATAATATTCGACCGCCCACAATGTATGGCAACGCGCAGTGGGATGTGATCGTTCATCACATGCGTTTGCGTGCCAACATTACCGGCCAGGAACAGCGCGCTATCGTTGAGTTTCTAAAGTCTTCAAAGTGAAGACGGGATAGTTCAGGACGAAGAACGTTACTGTAAAGGGCGTCCCCGACGTTCGCGCATTGGGCATGATCAAGCATCTAAGCAAGCCTCAGCTGTACATGTGTTGCTGGATCCACTGCTGGTTTACGGGCTCGCAGTGGGCGTGGTCGGTTTATGCAAGCCTCGGCTACGAAAGGAGTTTAACAAACACGAAATCTACCACATCGATGCGCATTCGCTATTGCGCTACGAACGTTCTCCCCTCATCTAACCAATCTTTCCTTTGCCACAAGTTATTCAACGAGCGCTGAAGCCTTTTGGGCACACGCCCTTTAGATTTGACCCTTAGTCCCCTCACGCGATCACGACACAATCAGAAACCAAGAGGAAACCATTGAGCAACAGCGCGTTTACCGCGTCGTAGCGCATGCTGCCGTCCACTAATGGACCCAAGATAGCTGCGCCGCGCCGTCCCCAAAAGCTTCCCGGGAGCAGCGCGGCGCGCGATTCGTTTCCGCCTCTCGAAGACTCAAGCTCAAGGCTTAATGAACATCTGAGCTGAGCTAGGTTGGCCTAGTGCATACCCCAGGCCGGGTTCCAGAGTTACCACAACGCTGTAGGCCTGGCGGACGACTGATGCGCGGGGATCGGGCAGCGTCTTGACAAGGATTACTCCTAAGCCGGATTGTCCGATGAAGGCGGGCGGGACAAGCGGAGTGTAATCAACTCCTGGGATAGCTGTGCCGCTGACCTTGAAGTTTACGAAAGTTGTAGCGAGCAGGATTGTAGGATTCACGCTCAACACGAATGCACCGATTTTCCCTCGGGCAACATTGTCAGTGCTATGGATGGTGACAACCGGGAATTCCACAGCCTTAGGGCTTGTTGAATTAACCGCGGCTGCGGGCGCTTCGACACCAGGGCCACCCTGAGGGCTTATATTCGCCTTGGTGACTGGCGCAAGTGCAAACGCGACCGCAAACGCTACGGCTATGAATACGACGTTTTGAGCTTTCATAATGTTATGGTTCTTTCATTGTTTTGGCCTTCTTTGACCTCTCGTCATTGAGAACTCAGTTCTGGCCTTACATGTAACTTGGACAACGCTTTTGCCGTGTGCGCTACCTAGCAAGAGTAACGCAGTTGTTACCAGCTAAGCGGATGCAGCCCCCGCGCTTTTGTTACTTACTTCTTTGAGTCACCCAACTTACTTCGAAGACCTCACCAGCTCGACAATTACACCCTCTTCCGAGCCGGGGACATTGGCTGGATACGCATCTGATGAACGCCGACACACGAGCCGTCACTCTTCGTATCTGTGAAGTGACAGCAGCGTTACCTTTGTGCTGCAACGCGCCTCAACAGGCCGTTGTCGATATGGTAGACATTAAAATCATGGCCTCACTTGCTCAGCAATCAACACAAACCGCAGCTACGAAAGGAGTGTAACAAACATGAAATCTACCACACCGATCCGCATTCGCGCCTCTCGTTTCCTTACTGATCGATATGCCTACAGAGAACGGCCAGATTATCTGATCGAGCTTGTCGCTTTTGGAATAGTCGTGATCACCGCTCTTTTGTCGCTTGCTAACGCTGTGGCGACACTTTAGATAGAGCGGATAACGATGAGCGGCAGTCGAGTCACCCAGCAGGTCTAACGGGACCAAGCTTAGCGACCGCCGGCGAAAGCGAGCGCAGCTTTGAGAGAAACTCTTTTAATCCTCTGAAATATGAACGCGCGCCCGGTAGGGGTTCGCTCCAGTGGTTGGTTAGACCTATTGATCACGCTCGTGAATAAAGGCATCTAGCTACTTCTCCCATTGTTTCAGTTCAGCGCGCTTAAAATCAACATAGTCGCGGTAAAAAGCAATCAGTGTGTCTGGTAGAGACTGAACCTTGACTGCGTTAAGGTCCGTGCGCGGCGATATAGGAAAAGTCGAGCACGCACAGTTGACGTTCTCGTATGCGGCATCTTTCTCCTCACTCTTTGCAAGGAATGCAATCCAGCGCAGATACAACCGATCCCAATTTCCTCCAGGCGATTCCGAATGCGGCGGGTTTCCACTTTCCGATCATCGAACAGGGTGGCAACAGTCTGTACCCCCTCGCCGGCACAGAGGGCGACCCATGAGGAAACCATTCGAATCCTGATCAGCATTGGGCCAACGGAAACAATGCATTTTCAGACCTGGTCGGACGAGGCGGGGAATGCCCCGCGCTTGACTGCCATTGATCCAGTAACTGGAGTGTCGGTGACCTTTCCGGATCTGAACTCTCCGCCATTTGGCGGCGAGCTCTTCCAAACGAACCTGATCATGCCAGAGCCATGTCCGTTCCTGGATCGAAGTCTCCCAATTGTCTCGATCATTCGACCAACCAAAACGCAAGGCGTTGCGATAGGCGCATTGCAGTTCCTAACGAACATGGGGCTCTTCATCGGTCAATCGCCAGCGTTTTTTGCGTATATGACGCAACTGGCACGAGAAGCAGACAACGCCAGGTACGAAAGATGACCGACAGATCGCAGCGACATGAGACCACGACGCCTTAATCGGCGAGCGTGGTCTTGCTCTGCGAAGTAATTGCAGTCGCAGCCATCACCCGCCAGTTTCATAGGTCAGCCATTTCATCGGTAATACGCGGGCAAGGCCTGCTAGGAAATTACGCCGCGGTTCGCCCGACGCACACAGTGACTCCTCGAAAGTAACAACGCTGTTACTTTTCCGATGCGCTACCCGCCACTGATCGGTGCGATTCTTCCAACAGAAAAACAATCATTAAACCTATGAAAACAATTAGTGCTTACATGAAAATTGCTCTGCCACTGTTGGCAGTGGCGATTCTGACAGCCACGTCTGGGCGCGCGGACACCTATTCGTGGACAAACTTACAATCTGACATCGCCGGCGTCGCGCAACACACCGATCCAAACCTTGTCAATCCCTGGGGCATGGCGGCCTCGCCTACCGGCATCATTTGGGTCAGCGATAACGGCACCGGTGTCTCGACACTCTATCAACAAGATGGCACAGCGCTGTCGCTGATCGTTACCATTCCGGCAGAACACCATAACGACACTGGGACTCCCACCGGGGTCGTCTTTAACGGCACGTCGTTCTTCCAAGTGACAAAAAATGGAAACTCGCAGCCAGCCCGGTTCATTTTTGCCAGTGAAGATGGGGTGATCTCCGGCTGGAACTCGATGGTGGACCCGACAAACGCCATCATCGCCGTCGATCATCACCACCACATGGGGCCTGACCACGCCGTTTATAAAGGCGCAACGCTCGGCGTTGCCAATGGTCACAATTTTCTGTTTGTGTCGAATTTCCATAGCGGCCACGTTGAAACCTACGACGAGAATTTTCATCAGGTGACTCCCAACGGCTTCGTCGATCCGAACCTTCCGGATCATTACGCGCCGTTCGGCATCAGGAATTTCAACAACGAAATTTTTGTGACCTACGCCAAGCAGGATCACAAAAAACACGATGACGTTGCCTGTCCCGGCTGTGGGTTCGTTGACGTGTTCGACACCAGCGGCAACTTTCTCAGGCGCCTGGTCTCAAACAACCAGCTCAATGCCCCGTGGGGACTGGTTGAGGTGGAAGACGAACTTTGGGTCGGCAATTTCGGTGATGGAATGATTAACGTTTACGATCCGATGACGGGCGCTTTCATCGAGACGCTGATGCGCGCCGACGGCACGCCGCTGCAATTTGACGGCTTATGGGATATGCTCCCTGCACAGGGTGGAGGAGTTTTCTTCACTGCTGGAATCGCCGACGAATCACACGGTCTATTCGGCATCATCACCGAGGACTAAAATTAGCAAAAAGAGATTCTGAGGAGCGCACGTATCCTTGTCTGCCGCTCACGCGGAGTTGTCCCGGCAAGGGCGTGCGCTCGCCATTTCGGCGAACGCTGATTTGTGCTAGACGCGCAGGGTGTACGGCTTAACGCGCGCCTTTGCCGTCCAAGTAATGTCAAATGTTGAGATTTGACCGCTGTTGAACTGGTGACCCCTCGTTAGTTTGCCTCCGGCCCAAAATTGATCGGAATAACGCGCAACCCATCCCGCCGACGGGCTGTTAAATCAATTAAAGAGGGCATGAGGCTCAGATCAACCGCGAGGTAGAAAGCGAATCACAGGTATGAAGCGAATTCTATACAGAATAGGCGTCGGCAGTCTCATTCTGCTGCTGACGGCGCTCGGCGAGCCAGTCATGGGAACTGTGTCTCTCCTTGGTGCCGTGCATCTGTCTAGGGGGTTTTCACACGGACAACGGTACAGAATCAATTTTGTCGATGTTGATGGTAATTCCCTGTCCACCGCCGACGGGCACGTGACCGTACTCGTCCTGATGACACCCGAGGATCGGGAGAAGGCGCGGAGCATCGGCGACCGTGCTCCGGACTATTGTCTTGGCAACCCAAGTTACAGAATGATTACAGTTCTCAATTTCACTAAAAGGCGCACACCGATCGGACGCAACGTTGTGACTATGCTTGTACGGCATCAGCTCGATGAAGAGGCGAAGCGGTTACAGGCACGATACAACGAGAAGAAAATTGCCCGTGATGCGAGAAGCGACATCTACACGGTAACCGATTTTGATGGGACGATCTCGTCACAGCTCGGCGCAGAATCCGCCGTAGCGGGTTTCGGCGTTTTCGTCTTTGGACGGAATGGCGAGTTGCTCCAACATTGGGACGACGTGCCGAGTGCTCAAGAGCTGGCGTCCGTCGTCAAATAGTCATTCAGTATTTTGGCATTGCCAGCGCATGCAGAAATCGCAGATGCCATTATGGCTGGATCATCTGCCATCCAGCAATTAAAAACGATTCTAGTGCGATCCGGTGAAGCGGGCTTTTTTTCTGCGGCTGTATTAGTGTCGCGCCTTTTAGAACATTCACAGGAAGATATTCATCATCATCTTGCGGCCAGCCGGCAAGTGGCACAAACATCACGAAGAAAATTACCAATCTCAATTTCATCCAACCAGTGGCGCTGGCGCTGGAATGCTTTTCAAACTCCCGGCCTCGAGCCTGTTTTCCCAAAGATAGATGAGGCAATCGCGTATCTTCGTTTTTTATGGATTGAAGTTTCATTTTCTTGTCTTCTCCTTTCTATCTTTTCCTTCGGGAAATTCTTGCCGGCGCTGCAAAAATTTTCGTGGCGCATGCTGCCCGTCCACTAATGGACGCAAGACAGCTGCGCCGCGCCGTCCCGAAACTTTCCCGGGGACCAGCGCGGCGCCCGATTCGTTGCCGCTTGTCGCTGACTTAAAGTCAACACGACAAATCACCAATCGGAGGCAGCGGCACCTGGCTTGATCCAGATTGTGGCTGACCTGGCTCCCCCTGTTACACTGCCTAGTGAATATCCCGCGCCAGGCTGCAGTGTTACCACAACGCTATACGCCTTAGCGGAGGATGATGCTCTGGGGTCGCGCAGGGTTTTAACCAGGATTGTCGCATAGCCGGACTGTCCGATGTAGGCCGGCGAGGCAAACGCAACGTAATCAACTCCCGCGACAGCGGTGCCGCTGACCTTGAAGTTGACGTACATTGCACTGAACGCGAGTGCTGGCTTCATCTCCAGCACGAATGAACCGGTCTTCCCCCGGAGGACATTTCCCGCGCTATGGATGCTGATCACCGGGAGGTTCTCGCCCTCATCGCTCGCCTGCAGGTTTTGAGTAGCAGCAGATGTGGTAGGAATACCGCCGGGGGTCGGGGCCGCATTGGTGACTGGCGCGAGCGCAAACGCAAGCGCCAAAACTATGGTTATGCATATGGTGTTTTGATTTTTCATTATTTATTTTCCTTTCATTGTTTTTGGCCTTCTTTGACCTCTCGTCTTTGAGAACTCATTTCTGGCCTTTACCTGTTCCTTCGGAAAATTTTGGCCGGCATGGCAGAAAACCTTACGGGAGCCCGCGTGGGACGCGCTTTGGGCGAATCCATACAGTGCAGGATTCGTCGATAACCTTGGCGTTACAGTGAACTGGCCGGAAGACTCATCTTCAACGCCTGTGCAGGGTCCTTAGAGAAATCTAGTAACAAGCTGGCAACGGCCATCCGTTCACGAGAGAAGAAGACATCAGCCCTCTCAAGGCTGACTCAAATTTTGCTCTGGGAAAATGCGCTAATTCTTAATTTGCGCACTTTCCCCGTCCAAAAATTTGCGCCTGGCCACGGCTGCACACGTGATAAATGGCATCCTCAAACTCGACTCGCAGAGGCCGGACCATGCGCCTCTTTTAACAAAGCCTCGCCCAATGCCAAATGTTGAGATTTGCCCCCTTCTGACCCCTTCGTCTGCCCCCCGGGTCCTATCCGATGAGGCTTCACCGTTTTCTTTTTTTCGCCGCGCGCTAGGCCTTGGCTAGATCGCTCTTACAATTAGTGATTTCGATTCGGTCCCCTGTTTTTTCCAACGTCCATACCTCCGTCGAATGCTTTACCTTAGGCTCCGCTTTATGAGCGACGGAATAATCAAAGTCAAATCGCACAGACTTCCGATTTGGCGTTAGCGTGTCGAACACCTCCATATTTGTCACACGGAAGGACCTCTGTTTTGCGTAGTAGCGCAGATATGCCTGTTTTTCCTTTAAGATGAAACTCTTATCACGTTGCCCGTTGTTGTAATAATTTACACTACTAGCATAGCTCGCGATCAGTCTTTCCAAGTCTCCTTTCTCATAAGCATTCCAGTAGTCGGTGACAAACTTTCGTACATCTCCGTTTGACAAAGCCGGAGCATTCTGTGCTTGTGGTGATGAGCCGCGAATTTCAATTGGCCATACCTCCGCGCCCTTCCCCGTAAAAATGATTGGAAAGTCGATCGGGGGCTGTTCAGCAGATACCCAGGCGCGCAAAACATAACGGTCAGTGTGATTCACTCCGTGAAATGTGTACAGCCCTTCCTTATCCGTGTATGCCGGGTCAGATAGATGTCCAGTCGAGTTAACCAGTACTACCTTGATGTTCGCGGCAGGACGACCATTTTCAGTTAAAGTTCCGCGTACAATGCTTTCAACTGAGGCGCATGAGGCAGGCTGACTAACACCCACCCACGCGAATGTTACGCAGGTAAGCAACGGACGTAGTATATGCTTAGTACCCATTTAGATAATGCCTATGGATGGGAAGGCGGTTCTGAACTACTTTCGGACCTTACAACGGGTTGTGCAGGTTTCTGGCGCTCCTTGAACTGCGGATCTTCGGTTAGGCTTATCGGTTTTTTTACCTCGATTGTGTGATGTTCGTCATCAGGTACGATCTCGTAGGTATCCACGTCGTCACTTTTAACCAGATAAACTGGTTGCGAATAGTAGCCGTCCTCGTCGAGCTGCAAAGACGGAAAATCTGGTGTTGGGACGCCCTTCGATTCGACTACTAACACGGAAAACCTTCCGTCGGCGTTGATTGATGGCGGCGGGTGCACGGAGATTGTAAGTTTGTGTTGAGGATCTTTTCCTGCGTGGACCGTACCTGAGACTTTCCAGACCTTGTAGTGTTTGATCTCTTCTTGGGCGCGATCATAGTCGGCTTTTAGCTTATCGAGTTGCTTAGCCAACTCGGAACTGGAATTCTGGGCCTGCTGTAAGGTTGATTGTGCGTCGCTCAATTTTTGGTTGAGCTCCTGCGCCTTGCGGTTTGCTTCGTCCCAGCTGGTGGGTTTGATTGTTTTGAAAACAACCAGCATGAGCAGTGCGGTTATGAAGTATCCTCCAAAGGCGCCACCCAGCTTAATTTTGAGCCCTTGAAATGGCCCAGTCGCATCACTTTGGCTTTGAGGTAAGAGCTTGTAGATCAGAATCGCCGGCAAAAGAGGAAGGATAATAACTAGCGAGACAGCGATTACGAGCTCCAGAAAGATTAGATCAATTGCAAGCATATCGCCTATTGCCTACCAAATTCGTAAAATCCCAGTCAAGCATTTTTGATGGGAGTCGATTGGTCTTTTTCGTCGCCTTTTTCAACACTTCCTCTTCTGTCGTCACGATTCGGCCAATCCGCCGAAGCAATGGAATTTCTTCGATGTCTGTGAGAGAGCCTTCAGCCGGTCGCGAGGATCGCTTCGATTCAAAAGGCTGGTGGCAAGCTCTCAGCTGTCCCAAAAGGGAAGAAGCGGCTGAAAGAAAGCGGGGACGCGCCGGAAAAGAAGAACGGACACGTCCCCTAGTTCCCCCCAGAACTTGAAGACTTTATTCGGATCGCGGGTCTTTTTGGACGTATCGGTCCGCGAAGGGGTTATCGACTGCCCAAATTCGGTAGATTTCAAAGCCCCAGTGTGCTGATGGAGGTTTAGCTATGAAACGCCCCACAAATTCACACTCGCATTGTTCTCTTTTCAGAGCGACAATGCTTGTAAGCAAGATGAAGTAGCAGTTCTTCCAAGCTTAAGACCTTTCTACACTTGGGGCATTCCATAAAGCGCTTCCGGTTCAGAGCCGGAAGCTTTTCGTATTCGGCCGTCGTCATTTTCTTTTCCCCGATTCGTGGGTGAAAGCCCAATCGGTCGCTTCGTTGACAGGAAACGCCATTTTTGATGCGCGAAGCCCTACACTCAACGTTGGCGCGATCGCGTTCGAAGTCGGCGTTTCGCGCACGGCGACGGGAGTGGCCCGCGGCGCGTGCAAATCAGGCCGGCCAGCTCGAGGTGCACACCGCCTTGAAAACTAGCAGGGCTCAATGACGTGCCAGTTATTCGCAATTCTTTGGTGGGATTTGTTCAATACCTAGGAAAATTTCGGGATCTGAATCAAATAGGAGAGTTCCATTGTCACAGTTTTTTTTCAGAATTGAGGCCACTTCCTGTAGCCGTGCAATGACTCCCTTGGCTTCATCACTCGTCATAAGAGTTTGATTTTGAAAATACTCGAGTAAATCGCCCGGATTTGTTTTTGCAAAACTCTGAACATGTTTGTAGACGCTAGAACTAATGTGACGAAGATGCTGAACCATATTATTTTTTTGAACTACATTGCTATTTTGCCG
>QHMS01000190.1 GCA_003217895.1 Verrucomicrobiota bacterium | reverse complement strand
CGTAGAGCGCGCTTCGTGTGCCGCGCAAAAACCCCTGAAGATAATCGCCGCTTGTGACGCCGTCCTCGACTTCAAACCGCTTACTGGGTCGATCTCTACGCACTTCGACAAAGGTCAGGAAAAAATTTAAGACGCCGTCGCGCAACTGCTGAACATAAGCGTGCTGATCGGTCGAACCTTTATTCCCGTAAACAGCAATGCCCTGATGCACAGTCTTGCCGTCGAAGTCTTTTTCTTTACCTAACGATTCCATCACCAATTGCTGCAGGTATTTGGCGAACAATGCGAGCCGGTCCTTGTAAGGAAGAATCACCATATCTTTGTCGCCCTTGCCATTGCCGGCATAGTACCACATGAGCGCCAGAAGCATTGCTGCGTTTCGTGCGACATCAGGTGCGCGGGTTCGCTCGTCCATCGCTGCTGCGCCGGCGAGAAAATTGTCAATATCGAAGCCTTCCAGCGCCATCGGGAGAAGCCCAACTGCGCTCATTACCGATGTACGCCCGCCGACCCAATCGTACATGGGAAATCGAGCAACCCATTTGTTCTCTTCCGCATATTTGTCTAAATCGCTTCCCGCGCCGGTGACGGCCACTGCATGCTTGTTGAACGGTAGCTGTTTGTCCCTGAATCGCTCTTCCGTCTCGAGCATTCCATTTCTTGTTTCCTTCGTGCCGCCCGATTTGGAAATCACGATGACAAGCGTTTGGGAGAGCAAATCGTCCATCCTCTCGAAAACGCGATCGAATCCGTCCGGGTCCGTATTATCGAAAAAAAAGATGTCCATGGGATCGTGCGATGACCCGAGCGCGTCTGCCACGAATTGCGGTCCCAGCGCCGAGCCGCCGATGCCAATGAGCAGTACGTGCCTGAAGCGTTTTCCATTTTCAGCCGCGATTTTCCCAGCATGAACATCTTCGGCGAATTTTTTTACGCGGTTAATCGTGCCTTCAATTTCTCTCCTAATTTCCGCAGTTGGCGCGAGCGTAGGATTGCGAAGCCAGTAATGACCAACCATTCGCTTTTCAGTGGGATTAGCGATTGCCCCCGATTCCAACTTTCGCATTGCTGCAAACGCCTTCTCGATCTTCGGCTGCGTTCTCTCGAAAAAATCCTCCGGAAATTTCATCCGGCTGATGTCGAGAGAAAAATCGAGATCGCGATAGTACAAGAAATATCGTTGGAAACGCTGCCAGAGAGATGAAGACGCCACGATCGGAGCTAATCGCAATCCCTGCCGAAGGTCAATGACCCTCACATATGCTCGATCACGTTATCGCCAAACTGCGAGCACTTGATTTCAGTCGCGCCTTCCATCAAACGCGCGAAATCGTACGTGACACGTTTGCTCGCGATCGCGCCGCTTAATCCTTTGAGAATCAGATCGGCCGCTTCCGTCCAACCCATGTAACGGAACATCATTTCGCCTGAAAGAATTACCGAGCCGGGATTCACCTTGTCTTGATTGGCGTATTTCGGTGCGGTGCCATGAGTCGCCTCAAAAACTGCGTGGCCGGTGATGTAATTGATGTTTCCTCCTGGCGCGATCCCGATGCCACCCACTTGCGCGGCCAACGCATCGCTCAAATAATCGCCATTTAGATTGAGCGTCGCGATCACGTCGAAATCTTCTGGACGCGTTAACACTTGCTGAAGGGTAATATCGGCAATCGCGTCTTTGATCACAATTCCCGCGCCTGGTTTACCCATGGGAATTTTGCACCAGGGACCGCCATCGAATTCCTCTGCGCCAAAATATCGCTTTGCGATTTCGAAGCCCCAATCGCGAAACGCGCCCTCGGTAAATTTCATAATGTTGCCTTTGTGCACCAGCGTCACGCTCTCGCGCTGATTCTGGATCGCGTAAGAAATCGCGCTGTGAATCAAGCGCGCGCTGCCCGAGCGACTGACGGGCTTGATCCCGATTCCCACGCAAACATCGTCGCTTTCTGGCGCGCCGACCCTCTTCCAGAAGTCCGCAGCTTTCTCCTTTGTGCCGAAACGAATTTTGTCGAATTGCTTCGGAAATTCCTTTTGCAGAAAATCGAGGATCTTTTGCGCCTCAGGCGTGCCGGCGGCGTACTCGATGCCGGCGTAAATGTCTTCGGTGTTTTCCCGGAAGATCACCATGTTCACTTTCTCCGGATGCCTGACAGGCGAGGGGACCCCTTTGAAGTAATGCACCGGGCGCAAACAAACGAAAAGATCCAGCAGCTGCCGCAGCGCCACGTTGAGCGAGCGGATTCCGCCGCCGACCGGCGTGGTCAACGGTCCTTTGATTCCGATCAGATATTCGCGGAACGCTTCCACTGTGTCCTCCGGCAGCCATTCATCGAATTTGTCCTTCGCTGTCTGTCCCGCGAACACCTCAAACCACGCGATTTTCTTTTTTCCAGGGTACGCCTTTTCAACCGCAGCATCGAACACACGGACACTTGCCGCCCAAATATCCGGCCCGGTGCCGTCCCCACGTATGAACGGAATGATCGGTCGATCCGGCACATTCAATCTGTCGGTTCTGGTGATTTTTTCCCCGGCGGGCGGAGCAACATCTTTGTACGGCATAGGGCGCAACTGTAGCGGGAGCCGTGTCGGCTGCAATCTCGCAGAAGTCGTCAGGAACCAGGCGCCCCGAAGGGCTTAGTCTCGAACGAATTGATCTAAAGTGGATTTGTTCTGCTCAGGAAATCGTCGGGAAAGTGAGTCGCTCTTTCAGCGCTGGCATTTTGCGTCCACAAATCTGGGGGGCCGACCCAGGCTGAAGGTAAACGCTGCGCCTTTGACGCTAGACACGTCGACCGCGCACGACAAAACGTCCTAGCGAAGCTGAGGCAATCTTTACGCGCGGTTGCTTTTAGCCGCCGCCTGCCGTCGGCGGTTGCTCCGGCGAAACCGGAGGTTGTGGTTGGGGAGGGATTATGTACGGCTGTACCCACTGATTCGTTGGTGGACACTCCGGAGCCGCAATTTCCTTGCCTTTATATTCTTTAAAATCTTTTCCATCTTTCGAGTAACCCCGAACTGGCCGCACCCTTGCCGCCGAAGCTCGAATCCTGTTTGCAAGATCAGGACGCGCCATGACCGCTCCGGCTACAAGCGTGTGAACTTGGCTCGCGGGGTAACGAACAAGAAGCGAATCGAACGCTTGCATAAATTGGTCCGGCGTGGCGGTGGCGATGCTGGCCGCTCCCGCTGCCCTGACCGCTTGATCCAAATCGCCATTCGGAGCCACAACTTGACGCCGACTTTGAATTTCCTCCTGAATCAACGGCGCACTGGGCAATTGGCGATAACCACTGATCAGAGGAGAATTGAGCTGCTGTTGAAGGTCAACATCAACCGGGTTCTCCAACCTCATGGCGATCGGATCGTAAACAACCATTTGACCCGCCTGGACGAATAAAGTTTGCCCCATGCCGCCGTAACTGATGCACGCACTTCCTTCAAGCACAGTAAATTCGACGATCCCACTGGGGTCGACGTTTCCCAGCACGGTGGTGCCTGTGATTGCCGCCGTTACCGGGCCCATCTTGATTTGTGCGCCGCCGGCTTTCTTTGGCACGTAGAGCAAAAATTGCCCGCTGCCCATCTCGATTGTTCGCGACCCTTGTCCCACGTTAAAAATCGTTTTCTCGCCGAGACGCGTGATCGTTTTGTCTTTAAACGTCAACTCGCTCCGGGACTGGGTCCCGGTGTGCACAGCCGTGCCTTGCCGAACCGTTTCGTTTACGGATGCCGGACGGGCCGCAGCATTTGACGGCACGACTTTAACGTCCTGCACGACTTGCGTGACCTGCGCCTCCTCGAACTCAGCGGCAACGGTCCCGCTTGGTAGCCAACTCGCCAGGGCAAGTGGGACTGGCGCGACGAGCGAAATAAAGCGGCATTGGATCTTCATGGCCGCATTTATAGTGTGCGCTATGGCTCTTGTGAAGTCTTTTCTTTAGCTTTTTTGCAGTGGCCAGATTCGTGCGGGGATGTGCCGCCTTTGGCCGCCGCGGGATCTCGACCAACGCGAGCGGCGTCCTGTTTCCGCTTTCCGGACATTGCTTGCGTTCTCAAATCGCCAGTCGATCTTCCGGGCAAGTGCGATGAAAGATTTTCGCGAAATGAAGCAACGCGGTGAGAAAATTACCGCGCTGACCGCGTACGATTATCCTACGGCGCGTTTGCTCGATGAAACCGGCATCGACATCATCCTTGTGGGCGACTCGTTAGGCATGGTGGTGCTTGGTTACCGCGATACCACTAGCGTGACGCTGCAGGAGATGTTGCATCACACGCGCGCAGCGGCTCGCGGGGTAAAACAGGCATTGCTTGTCGCCGATATGCCGATTCACACCTACGACACGCCGCAGCAGGCTGTGGCGACGGCGAGGAAATTTGTCGATGCCGGCGCGCAAGCGGTGAAGCTCGAGGGCGGAGCGAGTCGCGTCGCAGAGATCGAAGCGATCACACAAACGGGCATTCCGTTTATGGCGCATATCGGCATGCTGCCCCAAAGTGTTCGCGAGGAAGGCGGATATAAAATCAAGGGGCGGATACAATCGGAGGCCGCCGCCCTGCTTGCCGATGCGCGTGCAGTAGAAAAAGCGGGCGCATTTTCGGTGGTGCTGGAGATTGTGCTCGCCGAGGTCGCGCAGCAAATCACAAAAGCGATCGCGATCCCAACTATTGGCATTGGTTCCGGCGAGCATTGCGATGGACAAATTCTGGTAACGCACGATCTGATCGGCCTGTTTCCCTGGTTTACACCGAAGTTTGTTTCTCCCGAGGCGCGTGTGGGGGAAGAGATTCGCCGCGCGGCCAGAGCATTCGTCGAGCGAACGAAGAGCAGCGACAAGATTTGATTATTTAATTCAGATTTCAGATACGCTGTTTCATCAGCATCTGGCTTCAACAGATGCAGTAGGAACCTGGTCCGCTCAGCCGTTTTTAACGGCTACCACACTAAGCTAAAGCGGTTGAAACGCCTCGATCTTCCCGGCCGAAGAGCACCGGACTGAAGTCCGGTGTTACTGAAAGGTTAAGACCAGATGAGCATGGCTCGCGTTTTCAAATGTGATATGTTTGGAGCCGCATGCGAGTCTCCGATTTTGAGGATCTTGATCAGTTTGAGACCGAGGGTCTGCTCGCGGGTAGCAAGGAACGCAGTTGGCTCTGGTTCGGATTGATTGTTTCGCTGGCAATACACTTTGGGCTCTGCGCTTACTTTTATCGGACGCGTTTTCAATCGGCGGATATGGTGTTCACTCCAAGAGAGCAGACGCCTACGTTCAAGATCCGGAGCATCGCTGACTCGAACCTTGAGAAAAGCAGCGTCGATCAAACAAATGCGGCGGCGAAACCGAATCCTGACAACACCGATGTGCAATTGCCGGACGAGAAAAAATCATTCGATAAGTTATTGCAAGACGTTCAGGCAAGCGCAGCGCTCCCGGACGACATTCGGGATGTTTTGCCTGATCAACCGAAAGTGGAACAACCGGAAGTCAATTCCGTGCTCAATGAAATCGAGCGCTCCACGGCGCAGCCGCTGGCAAACGACCCAAACGCGTTGCAAGAACAATCTTTGCTCAACAATAGCTCGACATCAGGCCGTCCGCAGCCGGCTCTGAGCGGAACAGAGCTTGCCACGAGCACAGCGATCAAGCGGCCAAACAC
>QHMS01000080.1 GCA_003217895.1 Verrucomicrobiota bacterium | reverse complement strand
GCAACGCATTTGCAATTTGCAGAAGGATGTTAACAACGTGATAACCGGTTGGGCTCGCGCCGAAAAGATGATGCTCGATCCAGAATACGGTATTCGTGAGTGGGAAGTAATCGGCCGTTCTGCCGCCAGACCAGATTTCCAGCAGACCCGAAAAGTTTTGCAGCAACGGGTTGCCGGTTATCAGAAGAAAATCGTCCCACACAAAATCTCCGTGAAGCGCCGGCAAATAAACCACCGCAACGGCTATAACGATTGCCGCAATGAGCGCAGGCTGCCGCCAAGGCGGGAATTTCGCGGGCGCGACTCGCGCATGCCGTTCCGATCGTGATTTCATGATCGATAAAAACCAAGTAACCACGAATCTGCCTCCGCGAAACTGCGGGAAACAGCCCGCTCATAAAATGCGCACCCAATTTCTGGATTGCCCAATCCTGAGCGATAACGCATGAATGTGGTTTCACCGTCGCTGCAATGAAAGAGCATTACTTTGATGACTTGAAAGTGGGCGATCGCTTCAAATCTGAGCCACTAAACGTAACGGAGAAGCAGCTCATCGAATTCGCTCACAAGTTTGACCCGCAGATGTTTCATCTTAGCCGCAAAAGAGCCGAGCGAACAATTTTCAAAGGTTTGATTGCCAGCGGATGGTACACCGCCGCGATGACCATGAGGTTGTTCGTGCAGACATTGAATTTCGCTGAAGGCGCGATCGGCCTGGGCGTGGACGAACTGCGCTGGCCCAATGTGGTGCGACCGGGGGACCTGCTCACTGTAGAAACGGAGATTGTCGATCTGCGGCCATCGCGTTCTCGACCTCGCTTCGGGATTATTCGCCTGCGTAATGTGACTACCAATCAGCGCGGCGAAATTGTGCAAACAATGCTAGCCAGCGCGATGGTGCCGAAGCGGGAACGCAAAGAAACGTTGTGATTACGTCGCGTGGCGGCATTGATGATCACATGCCGACAGCGCTAACAGCTTGCTTGAAATCTGCAGGCGACGGAGCTTCAAAATTTTTCAACTCGCCGGTGCGCGGATGATGGAAGCCGAGCTTCCACGCGTGCAACATTTGGCGAGGGAAATTTTTCGCAAAACGCGCCGCATAAACCTTGTCGCCGAGCACCGCGTGGCCCAGATGATGAAGATGAACACGAATTTGATGGGTGCGTCCGCTGTGCAGCCGGCATTCAATTAAACTTGCCTGCTCGCTTGAGCAGATGACGCGATATTCGGTTTTGGCTGTGCGTCCACGGAGGGAAGTCACCCGCATTCGTTGTCGGTGCACTGGATGTCGTCCGATTTTTTCTTCGATTACACCGGCTGGTTTGCGCAATTTTCCGGTGACGAGCGCGAGGTAAATCTTTTCCACTGTTCGCGCGGCGAACTGTTTGGACAATTCCCGATGCGCGATGTCATTTTTGGCGACCACGAGACAGCCGCTTGTTTCCTTATCGAGACGGTGAACGATGCCGGGCCGTTCTTTTCCGCCTATCCCTGATAAGCTCACGCCGCAGTGACTGAGCAACGCGTTCACCAAAGTGTGTTCGCGCTGACCTGCGCCCGGGTGAACGGTAAGGCCGGCCGGTTTATTGATAACGATGATGTCTTCGTCTTCGAAGAGAACATCGAGCGGGATCGGCTCCGGCCGGATATCGATTTTCTCAACCGGCGGCTCCCTTAAACTAATTTTGTCACTGCGTCGGACAATCTGCCGGGGCCGGGTGGTTTGATCATTGAGCCGAACGAATCCACCGCGGATCAATTGTTGAATGCGCGACCGGGAATATTCCGGAAGTCGCTTTGCTAGAAACTGATCAAGGCGCAGCTTTGCGCCATCTTCTGTTACGACAAACTCGATCAGTTTCGAATCTTTCAATGTTTCCGAAGTAGATCAGAGCAAGACCATGGGCAAGAGGAAGAGCAGGGGGATGAACGAATCTCGCGCGTGAGAGTCAGATTTTAGACCAACGTTGCCAGGGAGCCTCTTTGGCACGATGTTTTTTTTGATGGCACAAGACCCGCCACCACCATTTCCTTCACCGGAAGAGCTGAAGGTCAAGATCACGGAGTTCATGAAACAGAACTTCGGCGATCGGGTTTCAGTCGCGGCGATTACCGAGCCGGAACCCGCGGCGGCAGAAGAAGATGAAAAACCGGAAAAGGCCGATCACAACGAATTCGAGTTCAATCTCCTGCCGCGAGACATCAAGGCGCATCTTGATCGTTTCGTAATCAAGCAGGATGAAGCGAAGAAGGTCCTGGCGATTGCTGTTTGCGATCATTACAACCACGCCAATTACCTGCGCCGGCTCGAGAAAGAAGACGCCAGACGCGCGCAGGAGATCGAGTACATCAAGCAAAACGTAATTTTGGTCGGGCCGACCGGGGTCGGCAAAACGTATCTGATTAAACACATCGCTGACCTAATCAAGGTGCCGTTTGTAAAAGCCGACGCGACGAAGTTCAGCGAGACCGGTTACGTCGGCGGCGACGTGGAAGATTTGGTGCGCGAGCTGGTGCACAAAGCCGACGGTGACGTGAATCTGGCGCAATTCGGAATCATTTATATCGATGAAATCGACAAAATCGCTGCGGCTGGGAATTTGATCGGCCGTGACGTGAGCGGCCGCGGAGTGCAGACCACGCTCTTGAAATTAATGGAGGAAACGGAAGTGCCCGTGCGCAGCATGAACGATCTTCAGGCGCAGCTACAAGCGGCGTTCGAGTTTCAACGGCGTGGCAAGGCAAAACGCGAGACGATCAACACCCGGCACATTTTGTTCGTGGTGAGCGGCGCGTTTGAAAAGCTAAAGGAGCAAGTGGCCCGGCGCGTCCGGCAAGCGCAAATCGGATTTCGCGCCGATCCGGTTCAAGTCATGGACAACCAATTATTCCAGCATGTGACAACGCAGGATTTCATCGAGTACGGGTTCGAGCCGGAATTCATCGGCCGATTGCCGGTGCGCGTGGTTTGTGAGGACCTCGATGCCGATGATCTTTTCAACATCATGAAGTATTCCGAAGGCAGTTTGCTTCGGCAATACGAGCGCGCGTTTCGCGCTTATGGGATCGAGATCAGTTTCGAGGACGAGGCACTGCGTTTGCTCGCAGAAGCTGCCGCAAAGGAAAAGACGGGCGCGCGTGGACTACTCACGGTGTTTGAGAAGCTCTTCCGCGACTACAAGTATTATTTGGCTGGGTCGGGCCTGACCCAATTGCGCGTCACCGCAGACCTGGTGCGCGAGCCGCAGCGCGTGCTTGATCGCTTAAAGGTCGAGGGACGCAAGCTGGAGGCGCAAATGCTCGAAACCGGTGCGCGCCAATTTGCCGAGAAATTTAGCAGCGAGCACGGAGTGGAGATTGTTTTTGATGAGACTGCGGTACGGCGCTTGGTCGAGCGCGCGCACGATGAGCGGATGACCATGAACGATCTATGCGCTCATTTATTCAAAGATTACCAGTTCGGCTTGAACCTGATCAAAAAGAACACAGGCCGAACCAAGTTTATTCTTACTGCCGAGGCAATTGACGCTCCGGATAAATTCCTGAGCGAAATCGTAGTGAAATCCTATTATCCGGCTGCGGTCGCACAAGAAGCTTGATTGCCGATGAAGCGGTTGCTGATCACAACGCTCATAATCGGAGTCGCCGTTGCTTTCGGCGTCGGCGCGCTGCACGCCAGCAAGACCACAGCAGGCTTGGAGGCGGTCGGTGCTCAGCTTGTCTGCGATTATTCCAGCGCGACGCGAATCGGCAGTGAAAAATGGCAATATGTTTTTGTCCTGCTGATTGCTCTTGGTGTCGCCTGGCTCTCTTTGAGCAAGGTTCCACGATGGCGAAGCCGTCTGTTAGTTGGTTTGTTTTTCGTGGAGCTATTTGTCTTGTCGTGGGTTTGCTCGCTTTACCGGATATTCTTCCAGCCAATTCCATCTGTACTTGCGCTGATATTCGCACTGGCCATTGCAGAAGGCTGGTCGGCTTTCTTATGGAGAAACCGCTCGCATCTGGTGCGAACATTCTTTGCCGATCGCCTCTCAAACAAGGAATTTCGTAGTCTTAGCGACGGCACAACCGCGTTCGAGGCAGAGCCGAAAGCATACGACGTAAGCGTGGTGGTGTGCGATCTCGGTAACAAAATTGCATTCCCGGAAGATCCGGCGCCGGCCGCGTTCGCGGAAGCCACGTCAAAATTTATTCGCGAGACCGCCGCGTGTCTCACTAAAGAAGGCGCTTATCTGCACGCTGCTGACGGCGAAGGCGTCGTCGCCTTCTTTGGCTTTCCAATTCCCAGCGCTGAGCACGCTCAGAACGCAGTTCGCGTTGTTCTTGATTTGATGAAGACTTTTCGCGAGAGCGGGAAACCAAACGAGGAAATTTCCGGGAATATTCGCGCCGGGGTTAGCTCCGGTGTGATAATTGCCGGTGCGTTGAAGGACAGCGAACATCCGCTGCTGTTCGCGAGCGGCGAACCGATTGAACTTGCTCGCAGATTCTGCGCTCTGAACCATTTCTACGGGTCGAGCGCGCTGATCGACACGCCCACCTTTGACCGAGTGAGTGAGACTGTTGTCGCGCGCCCGATCGATTTTGTGGGCGGGCTGAATTCGCATGATCGGCTTGAAATCTACGAGCCGCTATGGCTGGCAGCAGAAGCCAAACCGGAACACATCGCGCGCCGGGATTCTTTTTGGAGCGCCGTGGTTCTTTATCGCGAAAAACGCTGGGCGGAAGCTTACAACGAATTTCAAAAGGCGCGGGGCCCCGAGGAGGAAGAGGATCCGCCATTGCAATTTTATTTGCGCAGGCTGGAGCCGGTTGTTCTCCAGTTGACGGGAGCGCCATTCGAATCAACCTGAGCGCGTGTTGAGAAGGACGGAGTATCCGGCGGCGATCCGGAATTTGATTGCGCAACTGCGGCAGATGCCGGGAGTCGGCCCGCGCTCTGCGGAGCGAATTGCGCTCTGGATGGTCCGAACGCGCACCGATCAACCGGAGCAAATTGCGCGCGCAGTGACAGACACGCGCCACTCAATTCGTCCCTGCAATCTTTGCGGATTTTTCGCTGCCGGCGAGATCTGCGAAATATGTGGTGATTCCTCGCGCGCGACGGAGTTGCTCTGCGTCGTAGAACAACCAACAGACATCCTGCCTCTGGAAAAAACCGGGGTCTTTCGCGGCCGATACCATTCTCTCGGAGGAAAAATTTCGCCGCTCGATCACGTCGCACCCGAGGATTTACGCATCAAAGAATTGTTTGATCGCATTGATCGCGAAAAAATGTCCGAAATTATTTTCGCGCTGCCTGCCGATGTCGAAGGGGAAGCGACGACAAACTACATTGTCGATCTCTTGAAGCACAAACCGATCACGCTCACACGCATTGCCCGCGGGATTCCAGCAGGCGGCGGTCTTGAATCGGCTGATGAATTGACGCTTTCAGCCGCGCTTTCTGGACGGACGAAGCTGTAATCGGAGCACAGCCATCCTGGCTGTGGGGCGGGCGGGCATCTTGCCTGCCAGATACGCTTCAACCAGGCGAGACGCCCGGCTGCCCCACAGGCAAGATGCCTGTGCTCCGTTTTAACTTTTGTAACTGTTTTAACGTTGTAACTTTCGTTGAGATGTCATGCGCAAAGATTGACCCTGCATTGCACCAGGCGCACAAGCCGCGATGGATCAAAGTGCGGCTGCCTTCGAATCCGGTTTTCTTTTCAACTAAGGCGCTGATTTCCGATTTGCGGTTGCACACAGTTTGCGAAAGCGCACAATGCCCGAACCGCTGGGAATGCTGGAGCCAGGGAACGGCCACCTTCATGATTGCAGGTGACCGTTGCACGCGCGCGTGCGGATTTTGCGCTGTCACAACCGCGAAACCCTTGGCGTTGGAAGAAGACGAACCGCATCGCGTAGCGCAGGCGGTGCGCCGAATGAAACTAAAACACGTCGTGATCACAGCCGTTGCGCGCGACGATCTCAAGGACGGCGGCGCCGACCACTTTGCCCACACGATCACAGCGATCCGCGAGATGGATCCTTCGATCATCGTCGAAGTCCTTGTTCCCGATTTTCACGCACAGGGTTGGTGCATCCAAATCGTGCTCGATGCCGGCCCTGACATTTACAATCACAACATGGAAACGGTCGAACGCCTGACACCGCTGGTGCGCTCACGCGCAAAGTATCGGACGTCCTTGCGAGTTTTGCGCCGGGCGAAGGAGTTAGCACCTGCTGTTGTGACCAAGAGTGGCGTGATGCTCGGCCTGGGCGAAAAAGAGACGGAGCTTTTTCAGACTATGGACGATTTGCGCGAGGTCGGCTGCGAAATCCTGACAATGGGTCAATACTTGCGTCCCAGTCCGAAACATTTGCCCGTCGTTGAATACATCACGCCCGATCAGTTCAATTATTTCGGCGACATGGCGCGTAGAAAAGGTTTTCTCTACGTCGCCTCGGGTCCGCTGGTTCGAAGTTCATACCACGCAGCTGATTTTCATCCAGTCGTCTGCCGGTAAAACAAACCCGAGCCGCTGCACGCGTGCGCTTGCAAGTATTGTCATTCCGAGCGAAGCGGAGCGGAGTCGAGGAATCTCTTGATTTAAAGACTGAGATGTCTCGACTTCGCTCGACATGACAGAAATGGACGTACGTTCGCAAACGGCCGCAGTCATTCCTGCCTATCAGGACGAAAAACATATCGGCGACATCGTTCGCAGAACCCGTGCACAACTTGATCATGTCCTTGTGATTGACGATGGCTCGACTGATCAGACTTCACAACGCGCCCGCGAAGGGGGCGCTGTAGTGATTGTTCACAGCGAAAATCGTGGCAAAGGCGAAGCGATTAAGACAGGATTAGGGCACTGGTTTGATCGAGAAGTCAGGTGGGTGATTGTTCTCGATTCCGACGGTCAGCATCTTCCGGAAGAAATCGATCGCTTTCTTTCAGCCGCAGGCGCCGCAACGCGTCCGACATTTTTCATCGGCAATCGCATGAACGATCTTGTCGGCATGCCATTCATCCGACGCTTGGTGAACCATTATATGAGCAGGCGCATTAGCCGTGTTTGCGGACAAGAAATTCCAGACACCCAATGCGGTTTCCGGATGCTGGATCGACAATTGATTCCGGAGCTGCTAGGCGGCGGGCACCGTTTCGATTACGAAACTGAAGTGCTCATCATTGCGAGCCGCAAGGGTTACCGGGTCGAATCAGTTCCGATTACGACTGTTTACTCCGACCAAGTGAGCAAGATTCATCCCATGCGCGACGCAATTCGCTTTTTCAAATTGATGTGGCGCTATAAAATCATGCGCAGCTGATCGATTCTGTTGAGATCGCAGCTGTTCCGAAAAGTCATCCCAAGGCGTCGAAGCGGGCGCGGGCAAAAATCCTTAAGAATTGCCAAAAAAAAGACTTGCACTTCTTAGGGCGTCTCCCTTAAGAAAAGCGATACCTAATACTAAACCTTCATATCCCCCATGAAAACTCCCATGAAAAAAAGCTCCACTTATCAGTCCGTACCCGTCTGCCGCTACCTTGGCGAAGGCGGGTTTTTTATTCTCCGTGTTGTAATAAGCGTGTTTACAATCCTGTTCGGCGCCTTTCTGGCGCTGGCAGGCTCGGGCGTGTTGTCCGCGCCTGCGGCGAGCTCCGCAAAAGGACAGCAAAAGTATAGCCAGGCCATCAACTCGAATGTTTTCGGCACGCTGCCTCCTGGGTTTGACTGTTCCACGATTCACGAAAAGGGCATCGACAAGCAGGATAACATGCGCGCCGGAGCGATCATGATTGCCTGCGGCCTTTCAGAAGGAGGTTCACCTTCCAAGGGCAGCCAATTCTCCGGTAACGGGTTCTCCCAATGGGTTAAGAACCTGCTGCCCGCGCCTCTGTTCATCGGCGGCACCGACGTAGATGTTGTGCTTCCGGACAGCGCATATCCCAAGGTGACTCAGTCGGAGAGCATGGAATGGGGCGGACCTAACAATACCTGGGTCGTCAACTACAACGACAGCCGCACTTCCGGCGGCTGCTACGCCGGTCTCTCCTACTCGACCGATAACGGAGCCACATGGCAGGCGAGCCAGCCCCTCTGCTCCGGCCACGGCACCAACTACGGCGACCCCATCGTGGTGTACAATGCGCGCCTGGGCATCTGGTTCGCGGGCGACCTGGCGACCGGCTGCGGCGGCCAAGGCATTGGCATGTGGACCTCGACCGACGGCGTCACTTGGGCCACCGGCGCCTGCGCGCACAACGGCGGCAGCGACGACCGCGAGTCGATGTGGGTGGACAACAACCCGGCCAGCCCCTTCTACGGGCGGATGTACATTTCCTACAATGACTTCAACATCGGGGGCGGCGCACTCTATGTCACTTACTCCGACAACGGCACCACATGGACGCAGGCGCAACTCAACCCCGGCTTCATCCGCGACATCCAGGTTACCGGCGACTTGCAAGGCAGTGGCTATGTTTATGTGGCGACCATGAACGAGGGCGGCGGCGGCCTAAGCACCCGCCAGAACGTCATGTACCGCTCGACCAACGGCGGCGTCAGCTGGACCAGCGTCAACGCCGGGCCGAGCTTCCAAGGACCGGGGCGGTCCACGAGCGGCTATTTCGCGCTGGCCTTCTCAAGCATTTGGCGGCACATGGGGTGGGGCGAGCCGGCGGCCAGCGGCAACGTGGTCAGCCTTGACTATGCCGCCTGCGGCCAGAACGTAGTTTGCAGCGGCGCGAGCGACCACGGCGACGTGTACTACATCCGTTCCACCGACGCCGGCCTAACCTGGGGCACGCCGGTCAAACTGAACACCGACTCGGGCACGGCCATGCAATGGCAGCCCTCGCTGGCGGTGACGCAGGACGGGAAGATCTTCGCCAGCTGGTACGACGAGCGCGAAGTGAACAGCGGAGCCGACCGGGACTGCGCGGTCGGTTCGTCCACGCAGAACTGCTATCGGCGTTGGGGACGGGTCTCGCTGGACAACGGCGTGACCTGGCAGACCGATGACATGGTCGGGCACGCGCTAAGCCCGCTACCGGCCCAGCCCGACGGGGCGGTGCAAGCCACTTATGAGGGCGACTATGACTACCACAGCTCCTTCGGACTGACGATGATCGGCGGCTGGACCGACGGGCGGACGATCATCAGCGGCAGCTCGCAACAAGATGTCTTCGTCAACTTAGTGCAGCCGGGCCCGTCACCTACAGCTAGCCCTACACCAACCGCCACGGCAACGGCAAGCCCCTCGCCGACGGCCACGTCAACACCGACACCTTGCGTCGCCGGATATACGTTTACCCAGATCGGCGGTGGCATTGTGCCAGGCACGACCGACATCGGCAATCATTGCGACGACTGCGTCACCACAACCGCGCTGCCGTTCCCTTACACAGTGTACGACCAGACTTACAACACCATCAACCTGTCATCCAACGGCAATGCCCAGCTTACAACCACGGATGCCGCCTATAGCAACTTGTGCCTGCCGTGGACTACGCACAACTACACTGTCTATCCGTATTGGGACGACCTGTACACGGTAAACGCCGGGTACGGCATCTTTACTTCGACTAGTGGCACTGCGCCCAACCGTATCTTCAACATCGAATGGCGCGCTCAGTACTACCCCGGGAGCGGCACGGCCAACTTCGAGCTGAGGTTGTACGAGGGGCAGACTCGCTTCGACGTGATCTACGGCCAGGTGGACAACGGCAATACTTCGGCTACAGCAGGAGTGCAAAGGGACGATACGACCTTTACGCAATACTTCTGTAATGGCTCGGGTGGCGGAGCTATTGGTGCACAAGCCTACACCATCGTACCTTGCGTGACTCCGTCCCCATCACCTAGCGCTACAGCTACAGCTACAGCTACAGCTACGGCTACAGCAACAGCAACAGCGACAGCGACCGCAACGCCGACACCATCCGCCACTCCGACACCTTGCACGGCGCCTGCGGCTCCGAGTGCACAAGCCGCAACCAATATAACTTTTAGCAGCTTTATCGCGCACTGGAGCAGCGTAAGCGGCGCGACCGGTTATCGGTTGGACGTATCCACAACCAACCATTTCACCACTTACGTACCGGGTTATCAGGATTTGGACGTCGGAAACGTGACCAGCTACCCCGTGACCGGGTTAAATGCGAACACGACTTACTATTACCGGGTGCGAGCGTACAATGGATGTGCTACAAGCCGCAATTCCAACGTCAAAAATGTAAAGACGCTGGCCTGCAAGCCTGCGGCTCCGAGCGCACAAAACGCAACCAACATTACTTCCAGCAGCTTTACCGCGCACTGGAACAGCGTAAGCGGTGCGATCGATTATCGGTTGGACGTATCCACAACCAATACGTTCGCCACTTA
>QHMS01000189.1 GCA_003217895.1 Verrucomicrobiota bacterium | reverse complement strand
ATCGGCAAACTTGAAAGCGGTTACTTCGCCGATTTGGTGATTCTGAATTCGAATCCGTTGGATGACATCGCACACGCGTCTGACATCGACAGCGTAATTAAAAACGGAGTCGTTTATCCGGCTGATTCAATTTTGCGTTGACGACGATTCCGGGAAGCGCACGTGTTTCGCGTGCTGGTTTCGGCGTCGGGCCGAAACGAACTTTTCCTGAATTTCACTCCGCTGCGTGTCTTGAGCCTCGAGAAAAAGTTCGCGACCACGAGGACGCGCTCCCCAGCACGCGAGAGGCGTGCGCTACCCAGGGCTCTGACGATCACGTCTTTAGTACAAAATCCCTTGCTCGCTTGCGAGAGTAGCCTGACGTTTTTGATGCTATGGCGACACATCCAACTCAATACGCGCATCCAGAAGCGCTGGTGGAGACCGATTGGCTGGAGAAACATCTCGATGACCACGGAATCCGAATCGTCGAGTCGAATGAAGATATTTTACTTTACGACACCGGGCATATCCCCGGGGCGGTGCACATCGATTGGCGCGCCGATCTCCAGGATCCGCTGATTCGCGATTATATTTCACCCGAAAAATTTGCGCGACTGTGCAGCCGGCACGGGATTACGCCGGACACAACTTGTATTTTCTACGGTGACAAGGCGAATTGGTGGGCCTGTTACGCTCTCTGGGCTTTCCGATTGTTCGGTCACGACAAAGTTAAAATCCTCAACGGGGGACGCGACAAATGGAAAGCCGAAAGCCGTCCGATGACGCGCGAAGTTCCCAAATATGCAGAGGCAAATTATCCGGGGCCGAAGAAACGGTTCGACAAGGAGATTCGCGCGTTTTTCGATGAAGCCCTGACGCAAAGCAAGAGCGGCAAACCGCTGGTCGACGTGCGTTCTCCCGGTGAATACCGCGGCGAGATCACGCACATGCCGGAGTATCCGCAGGAAGGCGTGTTGCGCGGCGGCCATATTCCCGGTGCAAAGAGCATGCCGTGGAAAACTGCGACAAATGACGACGCGACATTCAAACCCGCTGCTGAACTGGCGAAAATTTATTTCGATCAATGCGGCCTAAAGCCGGGCACAGACACGGTTGTTTATTGTCGGATTGGCGAGCGCTCCAGTCATACGTGGTTCGTGCTGACGTATCTGCTGGGACTCGATAACGTCAGGAATTACGATGGTTCCTGGACCGAATGGGGCAACAAAGTCGGCGCGCCCATCGAAAAAAGCTCGTAAACCTGTTCAGACGCGTTCTGCTTTCACCAGCAGCTCGTGGATTAGCTGCATTCGTCTTCGCTCTTTGGGGCTGGAACGGAGCTCCGAAATGGAGCGCTGCATTCGCCGCGTCCAATTCAAGCTGGCCTTTGTACCTGGAATGTTGAAACGGTACGTGCGCGCCAGGAGATCGGTGATCATTACGATGGCAATCCACGAATTGCACCTGAAAAGCGCCTCCAGGATCGCGGGATAAAAATCTTTTTCGAAGTCCGGCGCGTCGATTTTGGAATACAGGCTGGCCTGCCCACCCCAGCCTTGGCGCAGACGGGCAAATGTGGCGATCTTCTCCAGCGTGGCTCGCGCTTGTGCTGCGGTATCCGACGCTGGATGCTCGAAAGTCTGATTCCATAAAGCACGTATCGGTTCGTGATCGTGTGTTGCGTAAGTGGCGATAGAAAACCGTTCATACGCCTCTCCCGGGATGATCATCCCATTGTCCGACTCCCATTGCGGAATTTTAAATCCGGCAATCCCAAGCGACCGTAGGTTGGGCCGCACATATTCAGGAACAACGCCAAGGTCTTCGCCGCTGACGCGCATACCGCCAGCTTCTTCCAGCACAACGCGCAGGTATGTTTCGCCCTCGCGTTTGTTCGCTTCACGATTCTCGGGTGTGTTGTCGTCGCGGGGAACAAAATGAGGCCCGCGGCCGCCGGTTCGTTCCAGCATTTGGTACTCATTGAGCGGGAGAAATTCTTTATTTAGTCGCGGCCGCCACGGAAAGGCGTAGATGCGGTAAAAGCCCTGGACGTGGTCGATCCGAAAGAGATGAAAGATTCGCCGGACGCCGCGCACCCGCTGGCGCCACCATTGAAAATTGTTCGCGCGCATTCTCTCCCACCGATAGAGCGGAATACCCCAGTTCTGACCCCATTTTCGAGTGAACGCGTCGTCTTCGAAGTAAGGTTCGGGAGGCGCGCCACCAAACCAGTCCAGCACGAATTCATCCGGACGGGCGAAGACATCGGCGCTACAATAACTGACGCCGAATGGAATATCGCCCATTAACGCCACGCCACGCTCCTCGGCGTATGATTTAACCGCGCGCCATTGCTGGTGCGCAATCCATTGCATGTAACCAAAAAACTCCTGGCGCTTCGTCAACGCTGCCTGTCGATCGGGTGGCAGATTGTGCAGCCAATTGCGCGCGCTTTCGATTCTCTGATGCTGCGCAGGCCATCGATCCCATGCGGCTCTCTCTTTGTTTACCTCCATCAGGACCCGAAAAAAAACATAATCGCCCAACCACGCCGATTCTTGTTGGCAGAATTTTCGGAATTCCGATCGCCGATCTTCGCTGGCGTTAGCGGAGAAATTCTCAAATGCTTTCTCCAGCAGGCGTTGCTTTAGTTTTTTGACCTGGCGATACTTTACTGCGCCGCCACGAAGGCCGGCAACATCTGCCTCAGTGAGTGAGGCATCAAAGTCCTGGCGCGTCAGCTCCTGCGGCGAGCCTGGGGCCAGGTGCAGCGTCGTTGGCTCGATCGCAATCGCGCTGATAGCGTTGTATGGACTGTTATCGGAGCCGATCTCGTTAATCGGCAGGAGCTGGACAAGTTTAAACCCGATGCCTGCAGCCCAATCGATAAACTCGCGTAACGCCGCAACGTCGCCGATTCCCAAATCGTTTTCGCCGCGCAACGCAAACAACGGTGCTAGGATTCCAGCGGTTTTTTTCTCCGGCGACAAATTCATTGCTTAGCCACGGATGAACACGGATGAAACACGGATTAGAAGACAAGGCGCTTATACTCGACTTTATTTCGTCCGAAGTTAATAAGCAGTCCCACTTTGAGACCGGTTGCTTTTAGCTCATTGAGCAACTGAGCTTCGTCTCGTTTGTCGTACTGTGGGTTAACCTTAATTTCGACAGCTACAGAATCCGCGACAATCAAATCGGCGTCGTAATCACCGACGACTACTCCTTTGTATTGAACCTGAATGCGTCTTTCAATCTCTGCGGCAACACCGCGGCGGAGTAATTCGACCTGCAATGCTCGGTGATAAACCCGCTCAAGAAATCCGTACCCAAGCTCGCGATGCACTTCGAACGCAGCTCCAATGATCGCCTCGGTCGTTGCTCGATGCAGCAACTTGTCCGGATGCTCTCCTTTGATTTCTAACATCTGCTCATCCGTGTTTGATCCGTGTCAATCCGTGGCCACTGAATTAGCCCCGTGGCGGAGT
>QHMS01000146.1 GCA_003217895.1 Verrucomicrobiota bacterium | reverse complement strand
AGATGTCGATCTTGTTCTGTAGTTCTGGTGTTTCCTGTTTTCCTGCTTTCCTGATTCAACAATGCCTTCCGAATCATCAGTTCCGATGTTCAACGTCCAGATCGACGGTGTCTGGCATCAATTTCCGAAAGGCACGCGCGTGATAGAAGCGTGCGAGCAAGCTGGAAGTTATGTGCCGCGCTATTGTTATCACAAAAAGCTCAGCTCGCCGGGCAATTGTCGGATGTGTCTGATCGAAATGGGCTTCCCGAGGCTCGGCCCGGATCGCAAACCAGAGCTCGGCGCCGACGGCAAACCGGTCATCAACTGGATTCCGCGTCCGCAAATCTCCTGTGCCCAGGACGTATCCGAAGGCATGGCGGTTCGTACCAATTCGACGCTGGTGAAGGAGTGTCAGCGCGGTGTGATGGAATTCCTGCTTATCAATCATCCGCTCGATTGCCCGATATGCGATCAGGCTGGCGAATGTCGCTTGCAGGAATTCAGCGTTGATTTCGGCAATTCCAAATCGCGTTTTCTCGAGAACAAGGTCAAGAAACCAAAAAACGTTGTACTCGGGCCGCGGGTCACACTCGATGACGAACGCTGCATTCTCTGCTCGCGCTGCATCCGTTTCTGTGAGGAGATCGCCCACGACGACGTCCTTGGGTTTGTGGATCGGGGCAGTTACACCGTGCTGACTGCGCATCCCGGCAAGCGGCTTGAAAATAATTACTCTCTCAACACCGTCGATATCTGCCCGGTGGGCGCGCTGACCTCGACTGATTTCCGTTTCAAGATGCGCGTCTGGTTCCTGAAAGAAACAAAAAGCATCTGCACGAGCTGCGCGACCGGCTGCAACACCATTATCGGCGCGCGCGAAGACGTCATTTACCGGCAGACACCGCGAGAAAACGATCACGTCAACTCCTGCTGGATGTGCGATTACGGACGGTTGAACTTCAAATATCTCGAAGGCGAAAACCGTTTGCTTGAACCGCAAATTCGTTCGGACGGAAAGCTGGTCGCCGCGGATTGGCCAGCAGCGATCGCACAAGCAGCGCTGCAATTGAAACAGTTTACCGGCAACGAAATTGCCATCGTCGCTTCTGGCCGCATGACCAACGAAGAGCTTTGGCTTACGTCGCAGCTGGCAAAGTCGTTAGGCGTACAGATGATCGATATCGTCCCGCGGCGCGAGTCCGGTGACGATATCTTGCTCAGCGAAGACCGTAACCCGAATACAAACGGCGCGCGCTTGATTCTTGGATCAACGTCTGAGCCCGGTGCAAAACTTATGGCGATCGCTGAAGCTGTAAAATCCGGACTAATCAAAGCGCTGATGATTTTGAAAGAAAACACGATGCATCTTGGCATATCCGTCGAACAACTCGCGCGCCTTCCTGCACTCATCGCGATGAATGTTTTGTCGAGCGAGGCGACTGAAAAAGCGACTGTGGTTCTGCCCGCGTGCGGTTTTGCCGAGAAACGTGGCTCGATGATCAACGGCAAAGGCCGATTGCAACGATTGAATCGCGCGGTGCGCCCACCCGGGAATGCACGTGATGATTGGGAAATCTTGCGTGATTTGCTCCAGGCAGTTGGCGGAGGCGACTCGATTTCCTCTATCGAGGATATCTTTCGCCAGATCAGCGAGACAGTCCCGCAATTCGCTGGGCTGACCTTGAGCAAAATCGGCGACCTCGGCGTGCATATTCTGCAAATGAAAGAGCTCCCGCCGACGCATCCCAGCGACGAAGAAGCCATCGAGCAAGCGATCGCGGTCCAGACCGCACGCCGCGCAACTCGGCCAACCTGACATGGATTCTTTTTTCATCATCACCTCGCTGCTGAAAATTCTCGGGATTCTGTTCGTGGTGATTCTGCCGATGGTTTCCTATGCGGTTTATGCCGAGCGGCGGGTAAGCGCGTTTATTCAGGACCGGCTGGGACCGAATCGGGTGGGGCCTGCCGGTCTCTTCCAGCCCATCGCGGACATGTTCAAGTTGCTGCTGAAAGAAGATTTCACGCCGCGAGCGGCTAACACATTTTACTACTGGCTCGCACCATGTCTGGCCGTGATGCCGGCCATCATCACCATCGCGGTGGTCCCATTTGGCAGCACCCTGTTTGGCGTCCCGATGGTGATCGCCGATGTGAACGTGGGAATCCTCTTCGTATTCGCAATTTCTTCGCTGGGCGTTTACGGAATCGTGATCGGCGGTTGGGCATCGAATTCAAAATATCCATTCCTGGGCGGCATCCGTTCCGGCGCACAAATGCTTTCATACGAACTTTCGCTCGGGCTGGCAGTCATTCCGGTTTTTATGGTTGTTGGAAATTTGCGGCTAACCAGCGTGGTGCGTTACCAGATTGAACACGGCTGGTTCATCGCCCCATTTGTCGGTGACTGGATGAACCCTTGGAAATGGCTGCTCGCTGCACCCATGCTCATTTCCTTTTTCGTGTTCATGATTGCGATCTTCGCGGAAACAAACCGGCTGCCGTTCGATTTGCCCGAAGCGGAGCAGGAGTTGGCCGGCGGTTACCACACCGAATACAGTTCGATGAAGTTTGCGTTATATTTTCTAGGCGAATACGCCGCGATGATTACCGGCTCTGCTGTAATCGTCACATTATTCTTTGGGGGCTGGCATTTCCCGGGAATTCCCGACGGCTCACATGGATGGATATTCGGCCTGATCAACATGGCAGTCTTTTTCGCAAAAGTGACCATCGTAATTTTCTTTTTCATGTGGGTCCGCTGGACGCTGCCACGCTTTCGTTACGATCAACTCATGCGGCTCGGCTGGCTGTTCTTCTTCGAAATTGCCCTCGTGAATATCTTCGTCGTTGCAGGCATCATGGCATATCTGCCAAACAAATGACGAAGTCCGAATGACGAAGCCCGAACGAAATCCGAATGACGAAGCCCGAACGGCCAGTTGCTGGCGGAACAGCCTTGGTCATTCGTGCTTCGTCATCATTAATTCGTCATTCGTCATTTGTCATTCGTCATTCTAATCATGGCTGTCACTGTCCCAAGACCGAGATTGAACTGGCGCGAGCGATTATATCTGCCCGTCATCGTGGCCGGTCTGGCCATCACATTTAAGCATTTCAAGAACATGCTGCTCGGACGCACGAAGGTCACAATGCAATATCCTGAGCAAAAATGGGATAGCAGCCTGCCGGATCACTACCGCGGCGCGCCTGCGCTCGTGCGAGACGAGGATGGCCGGGTGCGTTGCGTGGCTTGTCAGCTCTGCGAATTCATTTGTCCGCCGCGCGCAATCAAGATTATTTCCGGCGAAATTCCCTCAGCAGATCGCTTCGCCAAAGTCGAGAAATACCCGGAGGCGTTCGATATCGACATGATCCGCTGCATTTTCTGCGGCATGTGCGAGGAGGTTTGCCCCGAGCAGGCGATTTTCCTGCGTAAGGATTATGCCATTACGGGCTTTACGCGCGCGGACATGGTGCATCACAAGGAGAAACTCCTCGAGATCGGCGGCGTAATGCACGGCGTGGTGTTGAAATGGAACGAGAAAAAGTGACCGGCATTGCCAATTGCCAATTCCGCAATCCGCAATCCGCAATCCGCAATTGATTATGTCGCCATTCTTATTTTGGGTCTTTGCACTGATGACGCTGACCTTCGGCGCCGCTGTTGTCGTCAATCGTAATCCGGTCGCGAGCGCGCTCAGCCTCGTTGTTTCGTTCCTTGGATTGGCCGCCCTGTTCATGTCGCTCGACGCCTTCTTTGTCGGAATCATTCAGGTGCTGGTTTATGC
>QHMS01000145.1 GCA_003217895.1 Verrucomicrobiota bacterium | reverse complement strand
TGCGCACAAAGGCGCGAATCTCATCAGGCGTACCTGTTTTCTCGCCTTTGCCTTCGAGCGGCTCGATGGCTGTGAGAATGCGCGGACCGGGAATCGCGCCTTTCGCGATCGCGTCCCGCAGCGGAACGTCCATGGACGAGCCGACGCTTTGCACGGTGGTAAAGCCCGCCATCAGCGTGAGCCACGCGTTCGAGGCGGACTGGTACGCGGCGAACTGCGTTGTCCCATCAGCGCCGGCGTTTTTGCCGTTCTCGCCGAAACTCCAGGTGATGTGAACGTGCGAGTCAATCCAACCGGGCAGGACCGTGAAGCCTCGCAAGTCGTAATCAACCGGCGAAGCCTTCGGGTCGAGCGCCACGATCTTCGCGCCTTGGACGACGACGCGCGTGCCGCGTAAAACGTGGCCGTGCCCGTCGAGCAGCGCGCCTGCCTCGATGACGATGCGCCTCTTCGGCGCCTGGACCGTCGTGGGATTTGTTTGCGCAGTCGCGCAGACCGCGAACATGATCAACAGGCAGAGTGGGATTGCCTGTTTTCCGCGCTGAACGTCGAATCGCGTTGTTGGACACGCGGCGAAAATCGCCATAGTTGAACACCGTGTTTTCTGCCGACGAAACATTTGCGCGGGAAATGGACGCGCAGGATCCGCTGCGCGATTTCCGCGAACAATTCTACCTTCCACTCGGCAAAGATGGCAAGCCGCTGATTTATTTTGCCGGTAATTCACTGGGTTTGATGCCGAAATCGGCGAGAACAATCGTCGAGGAGGAATTAAACAACTGGGCAAAGCTTGGGGTGGACGCTCATCACGCCGCGGGAACGCCGTGGTATTCGTATCACGAAGCATTGCGCGAAACGACGGCGCGCCTCGTTGGCGCAAAACCAATCGAAGTGATCTGCATGAACAGCCTCACGGTGAATCTGCACCTGATGATGGCGACATTCTATCGGCCGACAAAATCACGCTTCAAGATCCTAATGGAAGAACCGGCTTTTCCTTCCGACACGTACGCCATCAAAACGCAGATCGTGCATCATGGGCTGAATTCAAAAGAGGCGCTCGTTCTCGCGCGACCGCGCAAATCTGAGTTCACCATTGGAACGGAAGACATGATCAATCTTATCGAGAAACATGCCGACGACCTCGCTGTGGTGATGGTCGGGGCGGTAAACTTTTTCACGGGCCAATTGTTCGACACTGCGGCAATCACCAAAGCGGCGCAGAAACATGGCATCATCGCCGGATTCGATCTCGCGCACGCGATCGGCAACGTGCCGCTCTCGTTGCACGATCACAACGTCGATTTCGCGGTGTGGTGTTCTTACAAATATCTCAACGCCGGCCCGGGCGCGGTCGCAGGCGCATTCGTGCATGAACGGC
>QHMS01000144.1 GCA_003217895.1 Verrucomicrobiota bacterium | reverse complement strand
CTCGAAAAAATTTAGTGTCATCACTCCGCGCGATCCGAATGGACGGGGTTGCCAGTTATCCATTCTGGCGCACCAACATCCGAAGCAGTTGCACGAAGAACTCGTCGCCGCCGGAGTGAAATGCGATTTCCGCGAACCGAACGTCATCCGCGTCGCCCCCACCCCGCTCTACAACACGTTTCACGAGGTCTGGCGGTTTGCGAAGATTCTAGTCGAG
>QHMS01000143.1 GCA_003217895.1 Verrucomicrobiota bacterium | reverse complement strand
GCTGGTGCGGCCATTATACGCGCGATATCGGCGAACGCCTGAAAGAGCTCAAGCTCAAGACGCTGGTGCTTCACTGGGGCGCTGCTTTTGCGGGAACCGACGACGAGAGCAATTGTCTGGTAGTCACCGCACGCAACCAACCTTTCGAAGACGGCATCGTCCTCGATGGCTGGCGCCAGGGCGGCCGATTATTCTGGAGCGCGGTCAAAAAAGACCATGAGTACGACTTGGCACAGGATGCAGCGTTGAGAAGGACCCGGTCGAGCGAATTATTTCGACCGCAGCGTCCAGACCATCAACCCGACCATTATGGGATCACGACATGGAAAGAAGACCCGCTCTACACCGCCTGGCTGCAGGACTACACACACGCTTCACAATGGCAATGGCAAACGACGGCACGGTGACTTTGCGGATGGGCCAGCGCCTCCCTTGCTGTGACGTTATCATCAAGAAATGCGCTTGTAGCCACGCCCCTGTGGGGCGTCGACATGTTTGGAGCCGCACGTCCAAGACGGCGCACAGCGCCGTGGCTACAGCGCGTGCGGATTTATGAGATGGGTTGGGTTCCGGAAACATCTGTGAGTCTGCTACAATTCACGCTTAGTCTTTGCCAATTTTTCCCAACGTGATTCGAGCGATTGTTTTCATCATTGCATTCAGCCTTTGCGTAAACACGCTTTGGGCGAAAGACGAGAGATCAATCAAGAAGTTGCGTGACGCGCTCGTGGCGCTCGCGCCTGATGTGGATCCGGGCGAAGCCGAGCTGCTGTCGGTAACGGCACACACCGCCTCACGCGACTGTGCGCGCGAATATGGCCTCGTTTGGACTCCGATATTTCAGAACTTACTGATCCACATGGGCAAGCGACAACGTGGCTATTGCGGCCATTATACGCGTGACATCGGCGAACGCCTGAAAGAGCTCAAGCTCAAGACGCTGGTGCTTCACTGGGGTGCTGCTTTTGCGGGAACCATCGATGAGAACAATTGTCTGGTCGTCACCGCACGCAACCAGCCTTTCGAGGACGGCATCGTCCTCGATGGCTGGCGCAGGGGCGGCCGATTGTTCTGGTGCGCACTCAAAAAGGACTCTGAGTACGACTCAGGGGTGGATGCTCAGTGGAGGGCAAGTCGACACGGCTCTTACGGGGTCTCGGCATGGAAAGAAGATCCGCTCTACACCACCTGGCTACACGACTACGAACACGCTTCCCAATGGCAATGGCATCCGGCGGT
>QHMS01000142.1 GCA_003217895.1 Verrucomicrobiota bacterium | reverse complement strand
CGGCTTGACGTGGTTGGGTCGCACATCGAGTGCGGAGGCGATCGCTTGAAAAATTCCGAGCTGATAAGCCACGGCATCGAACACTTCTTCGTTAGACATCTTCAATTCCTTGCGTCCGAAATTTTCGCGGTCGAAAAAACTTGGATGGGCTCCGACAGCAACGCCGTGCTCCTTGGCCGCCCAAACTGCGGCATGCATGGTATCGGAATCGCCTGCGTGAAAACCCGTCGCGATACTCGCCGAGCTAATAAGCTCGAACAACTCGTTATCGTGGCCGGAGCCTTCACCGAGATCGGCATTAAGATCGACAAATAATTTCATGCAAGCTGAAGGCGGAGACCGATGCGGAAACGCTCGAGTTCGCGCTCGCGCTCCAGCAAGAGCCGATGCGCGTCGGCCAGCGAGACTTCACAAAAGCGAACATGATCACCGGCGCGAAGTTGCGCTGCCATGCCAAGATCGACAGTAATCACGTGGAATCGTACCCGGAGCGACCGCCTCAGAGATGAGATCGCTCTCGTCAGTTCGCCTCAGTTCTGGACCATCAAGCCGCACGCCCATACGATCAGAATCGGGCGACACAGTGAATGCTTCGCTTGTGAAACGTTGAAGGGTTGAAGGGTTGAAGCGTTCCCAATGGCACCCGCGAACGAAACGTAAAGTCGGATCGAGTCTTGCTGGACTCACCCAGTCGTGCGGTGCAGTCCACGAGGAAATAGCCTCTGTAGTCCCGGCATGCCGGGATGACCGCCGAAATTTCCCCAACGAAAGTTGATCGCCATCGCGCAGCGCGCCGCCTTCGAATCCGCCAAAATTCGCTCGTAAATCTGTAGAGCGGCTACCAAGAACTACCGGCACGTCGATACCACCGGAAATCGCAAGCCATGCGCGACAACCGATTTTCGGCTGACCGAATTTCAATTCGTCACCAGCTTGCAAATGCGCACGATGGCCGGGTGGCAACGGCCGTGAATCAACTTGCACATCGAATCCGCCGCCGCACCAGGCGACGATCCGCTCGTCATTAAAGCACAACCGCAAACCACCGAGCGTAATTTCCAGTGCAGCCGCGCCTTCATCGTTGCCGACGAGCAGATTCGCCACGCGCAATGCAAATGAATCGAGCGCACCACTCCTCGAAACGCCAAACTCGCGAAATCCGGTCCGGCCGAGATCTTGCACGGAGGTGAGAAATCCCGCCCGCGTAATGTAAAGGTTCATTGTCATTCTGAGCAAAGCGAAGAATCTCGAATTACTTCTTCCGGTACCGCTAAAATCACAATCAGAGATGTTTCGCTACGCTCAACATGACAGAATGGTTGGTGCTTCAACGTTTTAGCGCTTCAACGCGTCAACGCGTTAAAGGACTCAAACTCCTCGCGCGTGATTGAGCGGAAACGCACGCGATCGCCCGCCTGCAATAGCGCAGGGGGATTTCTTGTCGGATCAAAAAGCTTTAGCGGCGTACGGCCAATCAGGTTCCAGCCACCGGGCGAACGCAACGGATAAATTCCCGTTTGCGCACCGCCGATTCCCACAGATCCAGACGGGATTTCCTTTCGCGGCGTCTCCCGGCGCGGCGTCGCTAATTTCTTCGGCAAACCAGCCAGAAATGGAAAACCGGGCACGAACCCGATGCAGGCCACTCGGTATTCGGCTGTGCTGTGCAGATTGACCACTTCCGTTGCTGAGATCCCTGCACGGCGCGCAACATCATCGAGATCCGGAGCGAACTCCGGATCGTAGCAAACTGGAACTTCGATTCCGCGTGAGGCTGATCGCTTCATTCGGCCGGGTTGACCTCGCGCAGCTACAGCGGCACGAATATCCGCCGCGAGCGAGCCGAAGACGTCGTGTGCCACGCCAGTCACTTTCGCCACCGCGCTCGGGTGGAAAAAAACTGCGACGCTCGTGTAAGCCGGCGCAAGGTCAATGACGCCCGGGACTGCAGCATCGCGAAGTCGGTGAAGTGTGCGAAGAACCTGGTCCAGGGTTTCCTCAGGCGCGTCCTCAAATCGATCACGCACCCGCACGATCAGCGCCGAATCTCCAAGGGGAATGATTTCCATCGCTGCGTCATTCCGAGCGAAGTCGAGGAATCCCGTGGCACAACCGAAGGTAATTCCACGAGATCCTTCGACTTCGCTGCGCTTTGCTCAGGATGACCATGCTTGAATGCCGCTCGATATAAGGTCATCCACTATGTCACTCTGCGCGCCTGGCCTCGATCTCGATGTTGATCGCAACCGACTGGCTGATGCCGGAAATTGACTCCGTCGCTGGAGCAAACATCAAATTGAAGTCGCGACGCATGATTGGGTCGGTGGTCACCGACCATCGCGTCCGCCTCGTGTCGCTGATAGGCGTCAACAGCTTCACATGAAGAGCGATCGGCTTCGTCACACTGTGCAGCGTGAGATCGCCAATAATGTCGCCGCTTTCCGATCCCGTCCGTTTCACGCTGCGGCTCTTGAATGTCATCTGCGGAAATTTCTCCACGTTGAAGAATTCCGGGCTGCGCAAGTGATCGTCTCGCTTTTTGATGCGCGTGTCGATGCTGCGGACATCGATCTGCGCCGTGACCGAGGAGTTTTCCGGATGCTCACGATCAATGTCGATCTTGCCACTGAACTTCGTGAATTTTCCGTGGGTAGTTCCGAGAAATTGGTGCACCGCGAAACCAATCGTCGAACCGGACGGATCGAACTTGTAAGTCTCACTCGCCGATGCTGCGTGACTTAACGCGGCGATTGCGAACGTAGCGATAAGATTTCTCAGAACTCGTCTCATAAATAGCGCTGTCATGTTGAGCGGAGCGAAACATCTCTGTCTATTCTCGCGGGCGATCTCTTCAGAAACGATCAGAGATTCTTCTCCCGCGTCTGCGGGATCAGAATGACAGTATGAGGCGCTTGCGATTTCATTTCGATCTGTCTTTCGCCTCTGCCGCGAGGGTTTTCAAGAGCGGCGTGCGAGATAGCGGTAAACGACCAAACAAATTTCCCAGCGCAAAAGCCGGATCGGCGTTGAGCTTCTTCGTATCGTGCACGCCAGCGATGCGCGCCAGTTCGGTCTCGAAATGCGCGGCCGCGCGCGGCGTCGGATGGTTCGCATCGAGATAAGCAAACGCCCGTCGCAAGAGCCCGAACAATTCTGGCTCACGATGATCGCGCTCGGTGCAAATCTCAATCAGCTCTACAAAATACGCCGCGGTCTGTGTCCGCAAATAATTGGTGCGAATGCCGGGGAACGGATTTTTCACCACAACTTCCGTGAGCGTATGCAAATCTGATTTGCGGCTGTGCACAATGGAAATCTCAGCCTCAAAGAACAAATCCAGTTTTCCGGCGAACGGGCTTTTCGCGCGCCGCGCGCCTTTGGCGACTGTCTGGACGCAGCCAAAAGATTCGGTGCACCACGAAACGATCAGGCTCGTGTCGCTGAATTTGCGTTTGCGAAGTAGGATCGCCTCTGTGCTTTCCACACCCGAAATTAGCACATCCAGCCTGTTGTAGAGGTGCTTGTGTCAAGCACCTGGCCCTGAATTCGGCGTTTGACACAAACGCCCCTACAACACAGGAACGCTCTCGATTTTGCAATTGTCGCGCTCGCCACGCATGATGAGTGATGCCGACAAAGACCACCGAAACTGCGCGCGTTCCGGAGGACCTCAGCGGGCGCCAGCGCCTTATTCCGGTCGGCGGCATCACGTGGCGGCACACGTTTCGCGCGTTGCGGCATCGCAATTATCGGCTGTTTTTTTGGGGCCAACTGGTCTCGCTCACCGGCACGTGGATGCAGCAAACTGCGATGAGCTGGTTCGTCTATCAAATCACAAATTCAAAGCTGCTTTTGGGCGTCGTCGCCGCCGTGGGATCCGCTCCGATGATGTTATCTTCAATCTGGGGCGGCTCGCTTGCTGATCGTCATCCGAAACGATCCATTCTTGTGGCGACGCAATCGGCGCAAATGGTCTGCGCATTTTTGCTAGCGGCAGGCGTGTGGCTCCGGTTTGCCACGCCATCGTTCATCATCATCGTTGCTGCGTTCAACGGAATTGCGATGGGCTTCGACATGCCCGCCCGGCAAGCTTTCACGGTCGAAATGACCAATCGCGAAGATTTGCTAAACGCGATCTCGCTTAACAGCTCGATCGTAAACGGTGCGCGCGTGGTCGGTCCATCCGTCGCCGGACTGATGATCGGGGCGGTAGGTGTGGCGATGTGTTTTTTCCTGAACGGCCTGAGTTTTATCGCGGTGATCGCGGGA
>QHMS01000141.1 GCA_003217895.1 Verrucomicrobiota bacterium | reverse complement strand
AAAACGGATGCTTCAATAGATGTTTCGCCGCGATGTCGTTGTCGATTTCCTCAAGGTATGTCTTCATCAATTTCTCCGAATATGCTTTGAAGCCACAAGATTGACACATTTTTTACAGATTAAAGAACCAGAACTCTTATCTGTGTTTGATCCGTGTTCATCCGTGGCTGAAAATTCACGCCGATTTCAAAATGTGTTTGATGCCGCGAATGGGGATGACGACCCAAGTGGGGCGGTGGTTTAGTTCGTAGGCGATTTCGTACACGGCTTTGTCGAGCAGGTATGATTCGAGCATGATTTGCAAGTCGTCGCTGTTTTTCGGGATGAAAATCGCGCCGGTGGTCGTCTCCAAATAGCTTTGCAAAAAGACGCTGCTCGCCTGGCGATACCAGAAATCGGCCCAGCGCTCCAGGAAAGGGACATCTTCTTTGCGCATGGCAGGCTGCCAGAGGGCGCTGTAAGCGGCGTATTGGAATGAGCGCATCATGCCGGCGACGTCGCGCAGGGCGGAACGTTTCAGTTTGCGGTCGCTCAGTGGACGCGCGGGCTCGCCTTCAAAGTCGAGGATGACGAAATCCTTTCCGGTATAAAGCAACTGTCCCAGATGATAGTCGCCGTGGATCCGGATTTTCGCGGCATTGGCGCGCCGATCGAGCAGCCGTTTCTCGCGTGCGAGTATTTCCTGTTCCGCAGCGAGCACTTCTTTCGCTTCATCTCGAAATGCTCGGGAGAGATCCGGCAATTTCTTTTTTAGAAGAGTAAACGCGCGCCGCAGCGATCCCCGCATATTTTGGTAAACCGAGCGCTGCGCCATGGCGTTAAAAGGCTCTGGCGCGAAGGCAAGATGGTCCGTGCGTGAGGCGAGGGCCAGATGCAGTTCGCCCGTACGCTGTGCTAATAGCCTTGCCTTGTCGGGATACACGCCGCCAATCAGTTCGTCGAGAAGAGTGCCGGGCGGCGTTGTTTCATTCTGAAGATCGGCTTTGCGCTCCAGCACCCGCTCATAATAGCGGCCGATCGCGTCCACGGTGAGTGTCCAAACGTTGCCTTCGCTCGCGACTGCGCGTTGCAAGAGGCAAACGACGGTTGGCTCAGCTTTTGTCCGGCGATATTCGAGTGCTCCGACGAAAGCCGGCACGTTTGGAAACATGGTGTGCTCCGTGAGGAACCGGTTTAATTCAACATCAGGGTTTACGCCATCTTCGAGTTTACGATAAAGTTTCAGGAAGAATTTATTGTCGAACAGCATTGAAGAGTTGCTCTGTTCCGTGCCGAAAACTTGTGAGTTACCGGAAGCAACGAGTTGATCTGGCTCCAGCTTCTCGCACGCGAGGCCGACGAGATTGCTGAGCTGTCCTTTGATCGCCTGGCGTTGCACGATCGCCTCGAACAGTTGCGAGCGAAACGTCGCGTCCCAGATCGCGTCGAATAGAATCGCTCCATCGCTCGCTGCGAAATGCGCCATGATCGCGTTCGGGGCGCTCTGGGAAACCGAGCGCGCCGCGTCGCCGGAGGCGATCTTCACCGGAATGACATACGTCTCCGCGGAAGCGTCCAGGTAGTTTACCTCAACAAACAAAAGTCGTGCGCCGTCGCTTCCGGAAGAAATGGCAAGCTGCTCAATCACCTTGAGATGGCGAAAACTTTGCGCCTTGGAGCCAAACCAGCGCGAGCTGCGAATGTAATTGGGCAAGATTTCGCGCTCGAGGTGTTCTCGCTGGCTATTACCAAGCAGAATGTCCAGCTGAGCTGGCGCTTTGACCGTCGGCACAAACCGTTTCTTCGATATCCGGCGGCCGTCGGTCTGCGCTTGCAGTGCAAACCAATAGTAGGCGTGCGGGCCGAGCGTGATGACGTAGCGCGATTTCCTGATCGGCCGAAACAAATTACGGCTAAAGACTTCCATCGGCACGTGGCCGGCGAAGCGCGAAAGATCCAGCTCCGCCGACTGCGCGAACCGCGAAAGATTTGCCACCACTACTATGGTCTCTTTTTCCCACCGGCGAAGAAACGCCAGAACCTTTGCATTGTCGGGGTTGAGAAATTCGAGAGAGCCGCGCGAAAATGCCTTGAAATTTTTCCGCATGGCAATGACCCGGCGTAACCACCACAGCAACGAAGAGAGATTTTTCTGCTGGTTCTCAACGTTGACTGCTTCGTAATGATATTCCGGATCGATCGTGATCGGCAGATAAAGCTGCTGCGGGTTCGCTCTTGAGAATCCGGCGTTGCGGTCGGAGCTCCATTGCATCGGGGTGCGGCATCCGTTGCGATCGCCCAGGTAATAATTGTCACCCATGCCGATCTCATCGCCATAATAGATGATCGGCGTGCCGGGCATTGAGAATAGGAGCGTGTTGAGCAGTTCGATTTTGCGGCGACTGTTTGCGAGCAACGGAGCAAGCCGGCGGCGAATTCCAAGATTAATCCGCGCGTGCGGATCGGTAGCGTAAACCCGATACATGTAATCGCGCTCCTCATCGGTTACCATCTCGAGGGTGAGCTCGTCATGGTTGCGCAGAAACATTGCCCACTGACAATTCTCTGGAATCTGCGGAGTCTGCTCCAGAATGTCGATGATCGGAAAGCGATCTTCCATCTGCAGCGCCATGAACATGCGGGGCATGAGCGGAAAGTGAAAACTCATGTGCGATTCGTCGCCTTTGCCGAAATAAGCCGCCGCGTCCTCCGGCCATTGGTTGGCCTCTGCAAGCAGCATGCGATTCGGGAACTTCGCATCGACGTGAGCGCGCAACTTCCGGAGATACTCATGCGTCTCAGACAGGTTCTCACAATTACTGTCTTCCCGTTCGTACAGGTACGGGACAGCGTCGAGACGAAGCCCGTCTACACCCATGGACAACCAGAAGTCGCAGACCTTCTCCACCGCATCATGCACGGCCGGGTTATCAAAGTTCAGGTCTGGCTGGTGCGAATAGAACCGATGCCAGTAGTACGCTTTTGCAACGGGGTCCCACGCCCAGTTCGATGTCTCAAAATCTTTGAAAATGATTCGGGCATCCTTGTATTTCTCTGGACTGTCGCTCCAGACGTAGAAATCCTTGTAGGCAAGATTGCTGGGGTCGGCGGCGCCGGCCGCTGCGGCGGCTACAGCGCGTCGTGACTTTTGGAACCACGGATTTTGATCGGAAGTGTGATTGATTACCAGTTCGGTAATTACGCGCAGATTACGCTCGTGTGCGGCGTCAAGAAGCGCGCGGAAATCATCGAGCGTGCCGAAATTCGGATTAACGTCGAAATAATCAGCGATGTCGTAGCCGTCGTCGCGCAGCGGAGACGGATAGAACGGCAGCATCCAGATGGCGGTGATCCCCAGCTCCTGGAGATAATCCAGCTTTTCGATCAGGCCGCGGAAGTCACCCATCCCGTCGCCATCGCTGTCGCAAAAAGT
>QHMS01000140.1 GCA_003217895.1 Verrucomicrobiota bacterium | reverse complement strand
CGATTTCTCCGGGGCACTCCGCAAAGATCCGGCGCGCGCTTCAAGCTCTTTGCGGAAATTCAGATTTTCGTTGCGCAACTGGGCAGCTTCGGATCGGGGGATAACCGAATCTCCAGAGAGTGCTGTCAGCGCAGCGATTTCGTCATGTTTTATCGATTTAGTGACCTCATTCGCGTGAGGCCCATTTGGACTTACCACGATATAGCGTTTGAAATGGTGCAGTGCGCTGACGGGATCGTTCAATTTGTCGTCATAAAGAAGCGCCAGTTTGTAATGGATCTCAGCGCAACGGGGACTGTCATCGAGAGCGGCTTCGTACAAGTCAATCGCGCGCGCAAAATCTCCATTGGCTGATTTGGTGTCTGCATCCTGAACCAACTGCGAGTAGCGCGAATTCCCCAGCCGATCGCATCCAGTCAGACCACAGATGCACAGGATCGACAAGTAAGCGCAAACGATCGCGGTCCGATAATACTTCGTCATTTAGCAAATCAACGATTCAGTGAATTAACGATTAGCTTTTGCAGTGGCGAGCGACGCTGAAAATATCTTAAGAAGTTCATGGCATTCGGCACTGAGCTCTAACGTCAATCGTGATTCGATAATGTCTGCATCCACGAGTAATTCGAGCCAAAAGAGGGTTTCGTCAGGTTCCTCCGCAACGATGCTTATCTTCGAAATGAAATCCGCTGCCGACCGAGCACGACAATCCGCGCGGTAGTTTGCCGCAACGCCGGTGGCCCCGGTCTGTGGCAATCGCGAGCAAAACTGCACAATAGCGACTGCGAAGCGTTTCGTGCGATCCTGCAATTCCTTTACTTTTTCGAGGCGTGATTTCACTCCGTTAATCGCTAATTCATTAAATCGGTTAATGTCTAATTTATTCTCGCTTGTGAACCGGCGCGCACTTCAATTCTTTTTCTTTTGGGCCATTACATTTGTTCTTTCCGCTTCGCTTCTTGCGCGCCAGGACATTTTTACCGTAACTGATTTCGATGGAAGGTGTCGTCACAACTCGACGACTTGGCTGAGTAGGGCAGTTTTCGAGTCCTCGTGTTCGCACGAGACGAGAAGCTATTAACACAGTGGACGGATGTGCCCAACGCTAACCAGCTCGCCGTAGTCTTGAAATAGTTTCGCTAACACCGGCGCTTCAGCCCGGTGCTGCACCGTGGTCGGAAGGTCGAGCTGTTTCAACGGCTTGAAGCGAACGGGAAACCGTTGAAACGGTTTAATCGCTAAGTCGTACTAACCATCGGGCTAAAGCCACGGTGTTAATTCTAAAAATTGCTCAATATTTCGGCACGCTCGGATCGACTTCGTCCGACCACGCGTCGATTCCGCCTTTGAGATTGTAAACGTTGTTAAACCCGCGTTGCTGCAACAGTCGCACCGCCTCGGCGCTGCGTCCGCCACTGTGACAATGGACGACGATCGTCTGCTCGCGTTGCAACTCGTCCGTTCGCTCGACGATTTCTCCCAGTGGAATTAACTTCGAGCCATCGATTCGCGCGATTTCGTACTCGAACAGTTCCCGCACATCGATTAATTGGAATGCTTCGCGCGCGTCCATCTTCCGCTTCAGCTCGTGTGCGGACATTGCAGGAATCGCATCGTCTCCGTGCACGCCACAAAACTGTTCATAGTCAATCGGTGAAAAGATTGTTGGATTTTCTCCGCAAACGGGACATTGAGCATCGCGCCGCAGGTTCAGCTCTCGAAATTTAACCTTGAGCGCATCGAAGTGGAGCAGGCGTCCAACCAGAGGCTCGCCTATGCCGATGATCAACTTGATGGCCTCAATTGTCTGCAGCAGGCCAATGATCCCCGGCAAAACGCCGAGCACGCCCGCTTGCGCGCAGTTCGGGACTGCGTCTGGCGGAGGCGGCTCTGGAAAAAGGCACCGGTAGCACGGCCCGCCCAGGTGAGGCGCAAACACAGTCGTTTGCCCCTCGAACCGGAATACCGAGCCGTACAGGTTGGGTTTTCGGGCGAAAACACAGACGTCGTTCGAAAGATAGCGCGTAGCGAAATTATCCGAGCCGTCCACGACAATGTCGTATTTAGACACAATTTGGGGAGCGTTTTCGCTGGAGAAACGGCATTGATGCAATTCGATACCGATCTCGGGGTTGATGTCGCGGAGCCGGTCCTGTGCCGATTCTAGTTTGGCGCGGCCGATGTCTTTTGTTCCATGAAGAATCTGGCGTTGCAGATTGGAAAGATCGACGTCATCGAAATCAACAATTCCGATGCTTCCGACACCAGCTGCTGCTAGATAGAGCGCGGCCGGGGAACCGAGTCCGCCAGCGCCGATGCACAAAACGCGCGCTGCCTTTAGCCGGCGCTGTCCGTCGGCCGTAACTTCGGGCATGATTAAATGGCGCGAGTAACGTTGCAGTTCTTCAGCGCTCAAATGCACCGCGCTGGTGCGTTGATCATCGATGACGCTTCCCTTCATGCCGTCGCGTAATTGTAGCACAAACTCTTCGCGCTATCTCTGTAGCGGAAGCTGACGTTTCCCTACGCCTCTACTCTGTCACCGTCACCGGCGTTCCTACGGGTGCATTTTCGAAAAACGGTTTTGCCATTCCTCTCGGCAAACGAATGCAGCCGTGCGACGCCGCAAAAGGCGGAACGTATCCCTGGTGCATCGCATAGCCGCCCCTGAAGAACATCGCATACGGCATTCGGGCGCCATCGAAATGTGTCCCTCGCGGCTGAGAATCTTTCCGCGCATCAATATTAGACCTCACCACATTTCCGTAATTATCCACGTAATCGCCGAATTCGGTCGAAACGTGGTCTGCATCTTTGGAGAGAACGGTATAGTGACCGGGCGGTGTGGAGAACCCGGGTTTACCAGTGGAGACGGTCGATTCGGCGACCAAATGTTTGCCCTTGTAAAAGTAGGCTTTCTGTTCGGCGGTATGAACAACGATCTTTGCCGGTCCCGAGATGCCGTCATCATTCCACCAACCTGCAACCGCGGCGTGGGGATACAGGCCGGGCGTATAAGGCGGGTACTCCTCGCAACTGCAAATAATGAGTGCCACGAGGCTTGCGCTCGCAATTTGGAACAAATGACGAAAGTTCATGGAAGCGGATATTTATGCGCAGTGCGTGGACTGCTTCAACTCAAATATTACATCGACAATTCGTAGCAGGTGCGCGCTTTGGATTCCCGCTGTTTGACGCTGTGCGCTGCACCCAATACGCTCTTTGCCATGACGACTGTTCAGCCGCCGATTGATTTGAAAAACTGGATCGAAGAAAACGCCGACAAATTCAGACCGCCTGTGAGCAATCGTTATCTTTACGACGGGCGGGATTTTTTCGTGATGGTCATCAAGGGGCCGAACGCGCGGAACGATTTTCATCTCGTCGATTCGGAGGAGTACTTCTATCAATTGAAGGGCGACATTAAGGTGCGCACCCGCGAAGGCGACCGCATCGTGGAACGTTGAGCGGCGCCGGCCACCGGGCGAAAAAGAACACGTCATTTTCTATTGCGAAAATTGCGGGGCATTGGTCGAAGACATCCACTTCGACTGCGCTGACATCGTCGAGCACTTCAGCCGGGCGATGCTCGATTTCTGGAATGACGATGCGCGCCGCACCTGCAAGAAATGCGGCAAGAAAGTGGAGAAGGCAGAGCCGATGAAATCGCTGTGAGGAATGCGCGATTAAGAGCAAGGGCACGAGCACGAGCAGGATTTTGAATTTGATGTTGGGCGTTGGGCGTTCAGCGTTGGATGTTTGCTGCGTTATCTGAGATGAAGATCGACATCCACACCCACATTTTGCCGCGCGAGTGGCCAGATCTCGATGCGAAGTACGGCTACAGCGGATTCGTTCGACTTGATCACTATAAGCCGTGCTGCGCGCGAATGATGATTGGCCATCGTGTCTTTCGCGAGATCACCGACAACGTGTGGGATCCGGAGCGACGCATCGAGGAATGCGACCGCGACGGCGTTTCCTTGCAGGTGCTCTCGACCGTTCCGGTGATGTTCAGCTATTGGGCAAAACCGGCCGATGCTCTCGATCTTTCCCAGCGGCTTAACGACCACATTGCCGGGGTCGTTCGCGACAATCCAAAACGGTTCGCGGGATTGGCAACCATTCCAATGCAGGATCCAGATCTTGCAGCAGGCGAACTGGAGCGGTGTGTTCGAGAACTGGGTTTACGCGGCGCGGAGATCGGCACGCACGTGGATCCAAACCCGCATTTCGGTCGCATAGA
>QHMS01000120.1 GCA_003217895.1 Verrucomicrobiota bacterium | reverse complement strand
ACTTGGCGCGCTGGTCAGCCGATTCGGGTGGATCGCGGTCGGTAAAGTTTCCGGCGCCGATCCAGAATCTGTCTTCGCAGCGGAACGTCAGTAATTGTAGCTGCGGTCGCTGGCCGCGAGAGCCACTACCGCTGACCAATCCTACTATTTTCCATCTTGATCGTCTTGCTGTTCGCCGTCGATTCGGCTAACGCTCAAGAATGAATCCGGCTGAGAACTCGGTGGCGTTTGGTGCGCCTGGAATCGAACCGCGCTGGACTTCGAGCGCAAAGGAAGGGGTCGGCACAGCGTATCACACCAGTTGCCGCGTTTGGTTCACGCTCAGTCACGGAATCGTCAATGAGATTTATTACCCACACGTCGATAAACCAAACACGCGCGACTTTCAGTTTCTCATCAGCGACGGTGAAACGTTTTGCCACGAAGAAAAACGCGACCTGAATCATCTGATCGAATATCCCGATCGCGATTGTGTATTTTATCGCCTCACGAATTCAGAGCCGAACGGCCGCTATCGTTTGATCAAAAACGTGCTTACCGATCCGCACCTCTCGGTCTTGCTGGTGCACACCAAGCTCGAGGTGTTCGATGAATCGTTGCGCGGCAAGTTGCGCCTGTACGCGTTGCTGGCGCCGCACCTGGCTGGTTTTGGTGCCGGCAACTCCGGCTGGTGTTGTGAAGTCGGAGGTATCAAACTCGTCCGCGCTCAGCGTGAAAATATTCACATGATCATGGGATGCAGCGCCGGCTTTCCCCGCCGGTCGATCGGCTATGCCGGCTTCAGCGACGGCTGGCAGGACCTCATGCGCCACTTCAAAATGGAATGGGAATTTCAGGCAGCCGAGAACGGCAACATCGCTTTGACTGCGGAAATCGATCTGCCGGAGAACGGCGAATTCACAATCGCTGTCGGGTTTGGCCGAAGTTACCAGGGCGCAGCGACAAAGTTGTTCCAATCGCTTGCCGATCCGTTTGAGTCGCACCGCCAGGCGTACGTTCGGCAATGGCAACGCGCTGTGGTCAACCCCAAATTCGACTTTAGCAGTGATACATCTGACGGCGGTGGCATATATCGGCTGAGCCGATGCGTGTTGCTCACCCATGAGGATAAAGTTTTCCAAGGCGCAATGGTAGCATCGCTGAGTATTCCATGGGGCGAAACGAAGGGGGACCAAGATCTCGGCGGCTATCATCTGGTATGGACGCGCGACCTTGTGCACAGTGCCACGGCGCTGCTTGCTACCGGGCAGGCAAGCACTCCGTTGCGCTCGTTGATCTGGCTGGCGGCTATTCAGCGGACGGACGGCAGCTACCCGCAAAATAGCTGGATCGATGGGACGGCCTATTGGTCAGGGTTGCAGCTGGATCAAGTTGCTTTCCCGATACTCCTGGCGTGGCGTTTACACAAGCGCCACACGCCTAACTTGTTTACTCCTCACGCGTTGATCGGGCGTGCCGCGGCGCGCCTCATCTTGCAGGGGCCGGTCACGAGCCAGGACCGGTGGGAAGAGAACGCCGGTTACTCACCTTCGACTCTGGCCACCGTCATTGCCGCTCTCGCCTGCACCGGAGAGTGGTCCCGGGAATTGGGCCTAACGAACTCGGCCGATTTCATTTTTGCCTATGCTGACTGGCAACGCGCCTGATCCGCACGCCGATCCAAACACAGCGATGATCCAGGTCGCCAACGGGGGCGGCCTGCATCCGGCGCGCAATGTCGTCGGCGGCGACTTTCTTCATCTGGTCCGATACGGAATTCGCCATCCAAACGATCCGATCGTGTGCGACTCAATCGAAGTGATTGATCGCGTGCTCAAGCAAGATCTTCCACAGGGTCCGGGCTGGCGTCGTTACAATCACGATGGCTACGGCCAAAAGGACGACGGCAGCGCGTTCGACGGAACAGGTGTCGGACGTTGCTGGCCGATTTTAACAGGCGAACGAGGGCATTACGAACTAGCCGCCGGTCGCGACCCAAAACCGTTCATCAAGACAATTGAAGATTTTTCTAATAAGGGCGGCATGATTACCGAACAGGTATGGGATGGCGAGGATTTGTCGGACGCCAGGCTGAAACGCGGTTGCCCAACAGGCGCGGCAATGCCGCTTTGCTGGTCGCACGCCGAATATGTTTCGCTGGTGCGTAGTCGCCACGACGGTGTTTGCTTCGACCGCGTCGAGCCTGCGTACCAACGTTACGTCGTTAATCCTGTGCAAAGTCGATATGAAATTTGGACTGTGCGTCATTCTCTGCGGCGTGTGCCGCGCGGAAAAATTTTGCGAATCATCCTCGCCGTGGAAGCAACGATCGTCTGGTCGACTGATAACTGGGCGCGAACTAACAAAGCGGAGACAATCCACCAAGACGGATTGAATTTGTGGTTCGCAGATTTCCCAACCGCAGACTTGCCCGACGGTTTCGTATTTGCCTTTACGTTTTTTTGGAAACGCGATCAGCGTTGGGAAGACCGCAGGTGGCAAGTGGACGTTTCATAACCAGCTCGAGTAGCCCAGTCAGCAGATCCACTCAAATATGAGCGAAATCTTTTCCATTTATCTGGCGCGCCACGGCGAGACTGCCTGGAGCCTGACAGGTCAGCACACCGGGGTTACCGACTTGCCGCTGACCGAGCGCGGCGAACGCAACGCTGCGCGTCTTGGAGAACGGCTGGCCGGATTGGTTTTCACAAAAGTGCTGACGAGTCCGTCGCAACGCGCCACGCGAACCTGTGAACTGGCAGGCTTCGGCGAGGCAGCCGGAGTCGATCGCGATCTGGTTGAATGGAACTATGGGGATTACGAAGGTCTCCGCACCTCAGAGATTCATGCGAAGCGACCCGACTGGCAGTTGTTCCGTGACGGCTGCCCTAACGGAGAATCTCCGCAACAGATTGGCGCCCGCGCCGATTGCGTTGTCAATCGCGTGCGTGCGATCAAAGGGAACGTGCTGATTTTTTCGAGCGGACATTTTCTGCGAGTTTTCGCTGCTCGCTGGCTTGGGCTGGAACCAGCCGCTGGAAAATTTTTCATGTTAAGTACAGCAAGTCTTAGTGCGCTCACGTACGAGCACGAGTTATCTCACCCGGCGATCCAGTTTTGGAATACCACTCGGCACGTAAGCGACTGAGTGTGATCAGTACTTCGCTTAACTGCACACCGAAAAATCCGACACACGCGCAATCGCTCCCATTATCGAATAATAGGGTGCGAGGGTATGAAAAGGGTTTTTGCAAATGCGCGCTTCGGTCTGCGAACGCGCGATTCACTTCGATTAAGTGAAGTGATCCCGTTCTGGTTCGCCGTCTCGAGTCCGCTCATCGGATTAGCGCTCGGCGTTTTTGGCGCCTGGCTTGTTGCCTGGCTAACAAGTTAACAGGGCGTTCGAAACAGGCTTCCTTCCGAGTAGGTGGAACGTGACCTCCGGGCGCGTTGGCTTGTACATGCAGCGTCAGTTGTCGAATTTACTGCGCCTTCGGCGAATCAACGTGCATCGTCTTCGGAGAAGCCGATCCACCTGATTGAAAACTAATCCCACGCTTCCGTTAGCAACGCGCGCGTTTCTTCCACGCCCGTGCGCCAGATCTTCATCATCTCTTCGTCGTCACGCTGATAAAGGCCGCCGTAGTTGCCGTCCTTGAGATAATCCCGAAGAAATTTTGGATCGAGGCGGCGCACTTTCTCCAGATCGCTCATCCGTTTCTGCTCTGAAGGCATCTCGATCTTTGCCAGACGCGTCCAGGGAAAATTTTCCATCCACGACGCGTGCGATGCGACAGGATCGATCGCCTGGACTTGCGCCCAAACTTTCGGCGCGTTCCACCAGTTGTGAAACTTGATGCGCACGCTTGGATGATCGGCCAGCCATTCACCGACGAGTCCTTGTGCGGGCGTGTTGCCGCCATGGCCGTTGACGATCAGGATTCGTTTAAATCCCTGCTCCTCTATCGCGTCGAGAATGTCGCGCAGAATCGACATGTACGTTTCCACTCGCAGCGTGATCGTTCCCGGGAACGCCCGAAAGTACGGCGTGATCCCGTACGCTAGTACCGGAAAAACCGGCACGCCCAAGGGTTCCGCCGCCTCAACGGCAAGTCGTCCCGCTAAAATGCTGTCCGTGCTCAAGCTCAGATAAGCGTGTTGTTCCGTGCAACCGAGTGGCAACACCGCCCGATCATCGCGCTCTAGATATTCCTCCACCATCATCCAATTCATTTCACTGATTCGCATCAGATAAGTTGGCCTACAGATTTAGTGAGTCCACGCAGATTTAAGGATCCGAAGGCTTCGCTGCGGAATTCGTAAGCCATTTTTCGCGGGCATACCCCTTTCCCAGGGAGGAAAAGACATCTGTGCAGCAGGGAGACCTATTAGACTATGGGCGCGGTGCGGGTGTCGGCCGAGCTCTTGGCGCGGGAGCTATCCTCGGGGTTGGTGTAGGTCTCGGTGTTGCGGTTGGAGTAGTCGTAGCCGTCGCTGTAGCTGTAGCTGTTGCTGTTGCCGTCGGTGTCGTGGTTGGCGTTACAGTCGCCGTTGCCGTTGCTGTAGGAGTTGGAGTAGCTGTTACACTTGGGGTGGGTGTTGCGCCTCCAGTCGTATCCAGGAACGCCGCACTGACCGGCCCCCAGGTCTGGAAGCCTTGGAAGTCGCTCACGCCGCGTCCGCGAACGAAGATAACGTGGCGGCCTACGGAGAAGCCCGTCGTGTCAATGGTTGCATTGACGGGCACCGTCGGCGAGTTGAAGGTACCACTCATGGGGATCGCCGTTCCGCCGTCCCACGGCGGGGTATCAACGTAGTATTCTGCTGCGCCCACGTTCTGGCTGAATGTGTTGCCTGACCAGGCGAAGTTAATGCTGGCGGTTAGCTGTGATGGCACGCCTTGCGGCACCGATGGCGGGTTGGTGACAACGGTGTTGGCATCTGGTCCGTGCGAAGTCAGATAAGGCGTGCGCGCTATCTTCGCCAGGTAAAGAAGCATACCCCGATTCTCAGGCCAGAGACCCTGTGACGAGCCGCAACCTGGATTATCTATGCACGAGTAGGAGGGAAGGAAGCTCTGGCCGCCCAACTCGGTGGAGAAGGCCGCCATGCCCAACTCGCCGTAAGCCCAGTCAATTGAGCCTCCATCCACCGGGTATAGCTCCCCGATAATCGAGCCATAGGGGTAACCGTTGCCCCCCGCATTCGGCGCGGCCATGTGCGCGGCGATGTTGTTCGTCTCTGCGAAGTTAGGCATCTGCGCGGTACTCCAGCCCCATGTATAGAGGTTGACTTGCGCATTTGTGTGGATGTTCTGGTAAACGCCTGTGGCAGTGATAGGCGCCGGGTCGGTATCGCCGGGGCCGCGCTGGTCGGGCACAAG
>QHMS01000119.1 GCA_003217895.1 Verrucomicrobiota bacterium | reverse complement strand
ACGGCCGATTACTTCCCACTCACGAATACCGTATTCTGGATCGAGCATCATCTTTTCGGCGCGAGCCCAACCGGTTATCACGTTGTTAACATCCTTCTGCAAATTGCAAATGCGTTGCTTGTCTGGCGGCTGCTAAAGCTGCTGAATATTCCAGGCGCGTGGCTGGCTGGCCTCATCTTCGGGATCCACCCGGTTCACGTGGCATCGGTGGCGTGGATTTCCGAGTTGAAAAATCTGCTCGCGATGTTCTTAGCGTTATTGTCAGTCCTCTATTTCCTTGATTCC
>QHMS01000118.1 GCA_003217895.1 Verrucomicrobiota bacterium | reverse complement strand
GGACCCTTCCATTTTTCCTGCTTGCGATTGTTTTGGGCCTGGTAACGCTCTGGTTTCAAAGCCGCGGCATCGGTGAAGAAGAGATTGTTATCGGATCGCTCCCTCGCCGCATCGTGAACGCCGCAACGGCAATCTGGTGGTACGCCGGGCACCTCTTCGCCCCTGTCCGATTGATGGCGATTTACCCAAACTGGCGATTCGATCCTCCCCTCGTTTTTGAATGGCTGCCTTTGATCGCGCTCATCGGCGTTTTGACTGCTCTCTGGCATTGGCGGAACCGCGAGACACGCGGCGCTTTTTTTGCGGTCGCCTGTTTCGTTGTCGCGCTTCTCCCAGTGCTGGGATTGGTCCGAATGGCTTATGTGCGCAGCGGCGCGCTCGTTGCTGATCATCTCCCGTACTTTGCAGACGTTCCTCTGCTCGCGCTTTTCTGCGCAGGTGTCGCATACGCGTGGAACCAGCGACAACGCGCGGCGAAATTTGCAACCGCGACCATTGTCACGTTGTTGGTTGGGGCAATGGGCACATACGCTTTCGGCCGGACAGAAGTTTATCGTAACGAAGAGACGCTTTGGCAGGACAATCTCTCCAAGAACGCTGATGCGTGGCAGGCGCACATCATGATGGCGCAACGGCGTTTCAAGCAGGAACGGTACGCTGAGGCCGCTTATCATGCCGGTCGCGCGTCGGAACTCAAGCCGGAACTGGCCGATATTCATAATCAGCTTGGCCTCGCTTATTGCCGGTTGGAACGATTTGAAGAAGGAATCGCCGAGTATCACAAGGCGTTGCAGTTGAAAGAGGCGAAGCCAGCCACCGCCACGAGCGCTGGAGTCGCAAAAATCCGGGCGAATCTGGCAAACGCGTTGACGATCACCGCAAACCATTTGAGCGAATCAGCTCTCCCAGTTCCCGAGGAAGCGACGCGCCGTTACGGTGAAGCGATCCGCCAATATGAGGAAGCGCTCGCACTCGATCCGCAGCAGCCCGCGATCCATCGCAATCTCGGCATGCTCCTGGCGCAACTTGGCCGATACGACGAAGCGATACCGCACCTGCGCGCGACGTTGCAGATGGCGCCTAACGAGCCGGCAGCCCGCGAAACGCTCGAAGCGATTGAGGCAACTCGCCGCTGAGGGCGTTACAATCTCGCCGAACTATTGCTGAACAATCGCGGCGTCGATCTGGTTTGTGAGTGCTCTCATTCGCGAGGCTTTTAGTCTGGTGAGCCAGCGGTCGGCTCTGGTACACTAAGCTGGATGATGCTGTCGAATACGCGAAGGCTCGCAGTCGATCACACGATGCCGTTATTCGCGTTTAGGGTGATTCTGGTAATGTGATCGAAACGCACGAGCACGCGGGCGATTTCAAAGACTTCTAAAAAAATCGGGCGATCACCGGGAAAAGGACTCAAAGCCGGTGATCGCCCGTCCGCTCCAAGGCGGGTGCTCCTGAAATCAGTTCACCCAAATCACCAGACGCGAAAATTCGTCACCTAAAATTTGTTGCCGCTGACTGGAAGCTCGTTTAGTAGCCTCGAAGTGTTTTCACGATTGTTCTGGGGGGAACAGCCGCCCTTCACACCTATCGGGTGTGGGGGGCGGTAATTTTTTGTGTCGAACATCGCGGGATCGAACCAACGGAGGTGTTCTCCGACCTTGTTAGTGGGGGCTCCCAAGGGGCCGTGGCCAGTGGGGGGGGTCCCCTTGGGGCTTATTTCGTAATCAGCAAGGACCTGGGGGGGATGTTTGGGTGGGTGGCGCATTTTTATTATTCTTCGGTGCCCCCCACGTTGACCCTTCTTGTTACCAGTATTCGTGCCAAGTCTCCAACGGCAGGGATAGAAGCGGAGACGATCTTTACGTTTATTGTTAAACGAGAAGCGTTTATTGCAGCAAATTTTTCTTAATCCCCAAAACAGCTATTCCCTAGGGAGGCGAACATTTAAGTTCATTATTTAGGCCTCTGGCCTCAATTCTAGGCCAGCTATGCTTCATTTTTGGGCAGCTCTCGGAGATAGTTAGTGAACGTAGCGAGCATCTACCTATGAGGATTGGCCAGTCAGAACACGACGATTAGGTTGCAGTCAGAACCAACTATAGAAAGCCGTTTCGCAAATGGCACTAGAACGCGCGTTTTATCTGGCCGGGCAGCCAGAAGCTAGCTTGCAGCTGAAATACGAGTTCCTCACGATGCGATTTGATGCACGCTTACGAAATCCGGCCTCGCAAAGATAAACGCGGCGTCGATCTGGTTTCTGATGCGCTGCCATTCGGTCGGCTTTGGTACGAAGACCGAATGCGGTCAGCAACGCAATCGGGTACGCAGCCGCTCACATGATGCCGTCATTCGTGTTTATGATGCGGCTTCACAAAAAGCGGTTTGACCACTGTTGTGTGCCCGTGCGACCTGTCCGGTCGTTCGTTGGCCTCTTTCAACGCCTTTTCTTGTTGACGTTCTCCCTGCTGATCCACCAATGCCTGACCGCGAGCATTCGCCGCTCGTTGTTGAGCTTGTTGTTCAGCGATATTCGCTGTGTTCTGCGTGCGTCGCGCTCGTGTTACTGGCGGATGCGCTTGGCCGCGCCGTGCTCACACGCCCATGACCGGCGATTTCAAAGAGTGGTGAGCGGGGCGGAGCAAAAAGCCGCCACGCGGTGAAGCGTGACGGCTGATTGCGAAGTGCTGCTTGTTTCGTTGGGGCAAACGCGGCTCTAGGGATTGTTGACCAGTTGCGGTGCGGGCTTACTCACTGCGAGCTGGTTACTCACTTTTTGGATTTGGGTGGTCTGCTCATTGAGCTGGGCTGTGAAAGTCTCTGCCTGCTCCTTGAGTTGGGCTGTGAGAGTCTCTATTTGCTTCTGTTGTCGAGCGACCGTTGCTTCCAACTTCTCAATTTTGCCAATTTTGCCATTGAGCATGGCTGGGCGCTGGGCTGGCGCGCCGGGCGCGCTACGACGTTGCGGTGCGCGGCGTTGCACAGGTAAGCCACCACCCTGGCTCGGGCCAAAATCCCAGCCAAGGTGGTCGTCCGCAAGGTCCAAAGTAACTTGAACAACCATGCCGCCAACAGGTTGGAAGTTGTTGTAGATACCACCGATGAAACATTGTAACGACCCGTTCCCGTTTGAGACGTCGCCGATGCGGATCGTATCGCTTTCGTCGGCGGCGAGGGTACCAACCAATTCGCCGACGTACGTGTTATTGGAGCCCGTAATGACGTTTTGTCCTGCTCCTCTACCCACGGCTGTGTTCTCGCTGCCATCAACGTTATTAAATAGCGCCACAGCG
>QHMS01000079.1 GCA_003217895.1 Verrucomicrobiota bacterium | reverse complement strand
CAATTGCAGCGGTAAGCGCCGGCTTGGCATTCGGCGTTGCCGCTCAGGCGAAGGATAGAGAACACGAAGAACAAACGATCAACAGCTCTGACGTCCCGGCCGCAGTGCAGCGAGCCGCGCAGACCGAGGCAAAGGGCGGAACAATCATCCGTTGGGAAAAAGAAGGCGCCAACTTTGAGGCCGTCATCGAGAAGAACGGCAAGCAGATGGGCGTCGAAATGGATGCCAACGGCAAGGTGTTGAGCAAGCATAACGAAGCCAAGGAACACAAAGAAGCAGGCTCCAAGTACTAATCGCAGGTGAATCGCGTTGTTTCTGGGCAAGCAAGGGGGAACGGCGACTCAACGCGATCGGGGTGAAAACGCGGCGAAGCGGCGTCATCTAACGTCGTCTTCGCCGCGTTCACGCGCCGATAACTCTGTCGTAAATATTGTAGCTACCGGCCTATAGCTAGTCCGTCTCAGCGCGTCTTTGATAACCCGGAACGGCCAGGGGGCCGTGGCTACAGCTCACGCGAGCGCGCGAATGCTTGCGTAAATTGCTCCGCCTGCCATTGCGCAGACCGCGCGCCGCATGCGGTTTGGTTGCAACGGGACCGTCGCGTCATGAGCGGCGCCGTCCGGTAATTCCGTTGAAGTTGGCTGGCAGCAGAAAAACCCAATAGCTATGTGATAGGTCTAGCAAAATCGCACAACACGATAGAGGAGAATCACAGGTGCTCGAGCAGCTCATCCGTGAACGAGGCTTCAACACAACATAATAGGGGTGATCCGTGAAGTCGGATACACGTATGCCCGCCGACATCCAGCACCGCGCTGGAATTCGAAAGTACAGCAAATAACAAGATTCGTCGCCTAGGTTGAATTTCCGGCGCAGCATAGGGAAAACGAGCAATGCGGTCGAAATGGCTCGTGGCATAGCGGTCTAACGAGAAACAGATAAGCCATGGTCTTTTCGAAAACGCCGATGTGACTTGGCGGCAACAAGAATCGCTCTTTGGCTCTGCCTTTTCACGTCCAATGCTGTCGATGGGGGACGAATACAAAGAGGAAATCATGAAGGGAGCAGCGAATCGATTTGCGAGCGAGTGGAAGGTCCAACGCGGTGAACCAATTGAACTGCGGTCTCACAAGCTCGTCATTCGACCCGGTTTGTTGCAGGTCGTTCTTTTATTTCTGATTGTTTCTTCTGCAATCTGCGCCGATGAGACTACGGGTTCACTGGCCCCCTTACCTGTCGCGATTGGCGAGCAAGTGACCGCAGACCTGGTCGATTTGCTTTTCTTGTTTGATCGCGCGGTGAGCAAGCCGCCCAGGGTGACGACACGGGATTATTTGGAACGGATCTCAGATCCGTCGTCGCCTCTTTATCCGGATTATTTTCAATATCGGCAAGGTAAAATTGATCGAACTGAACTAGTGAACCGGCTGCCGCACGTGGCGATGCTCGGCGATAGCCTTACGCAACATTTCTATATGTCAGCGCTGCCGAGCGCTTTTTGGCGGGCAAGAACGGCTTGGCGCGAGAACTGGTTCCTAGACACAGATCCAGACCCCAAAAGTGTTTTCAGCGTTTACGAACGACTGGAGCGCATCACACCGCTGGTCGCGGCGGAGTATAATGGTGCGGGAGCATTAGTTGCTCCGAGTCGATCCGAGGAAGATCTGCGTCAGAAACTTGTTCGAACTCGGAATCTCCCTGGCCAAATCGAACAAGTTTTGCGCCGAAACCGCTTTCCAGATCTCATTATGATTTGGATTGGACACAACAATCTGGACTGGGTTCACGGCCTTTCTGCGGAAGAGCGCGCCGATCCGAAGAGTCAGCTTCGGGAAATCGCCGCGCGCTTTCGGAAGAACTACTCTGAAACCCTACGAGCCCTGATCGGTCGGGCGAAGGCGGAGAAACACAAGGTGTCCATTGTCGTGTTTGGATTGGCCAACATTAACGCGTATCTGAAGTCGAGAGCGCAGGCGGAAGCCCTGCATGCACAAAATCCGAAACTCTACTCTCACTTCGAGAGTGGTGAGCGAACCTTCGAATCGTTGAAACCGCCCTATCGGGAGGACATGGCGCGACTTGCTTCAATGTTGAATGGCGAATTACAAGCGATGACCAGCGAGCTGAATCAGCAGGTGCGAGACTATCCGGGGGTCCGCCTGCAATATTCCGACGGCCTAACGAGAGTGGACTTAAGCCGCTTGGAACTGATCCATCCGGTGGACGCCTGGCATCCTTCGGAGGAAGGGCACAATGCCTTGGCAGAAGCTGCTTTTAACGCGATTCTTCCCAGCATCAAGTTTCTTGAATTGGGTCAGACCAAACGATGAAGCCAACGCCCCATTACGATGCAGGTTCAGCGTGATAGCCTGCGGACGAACAAGACTCTGTTCGCTGTTGTTCGCGGTTTGTTAGCGGTCGCGAGCAAAAGCGCGTTTTCGCGACTTCTCCCCTCAGCACTCCTTCTTAACTCGTAACAAAATAACCGGTTTGTAACGAATCCCAGGTGTAGCCGGGGTTCGATGACCCCGGTATCGCCTGCTAGCAGCACCTTCAAGCTTCTGGGATCAGCGATACCGGCTACAGCTTTCATGCAAGCGCACGAATGCTGGAGTAAATGATTCCGCCGAGGATTGCGCCAATAGCTACCAACGCAACCTGAACTCCAGCGATACTATGGCAACCACACAGTTCAGCGGGCGATTGCGAACTTAAACAAAAATCCGAGCAACCCGCTGCCGAGGACGACGTACACAATATTCCATTTCCATCGCCACATTCCAAGAAAAGCCACAATGCCTACAATAGCGGCGAACCAGTTAAACGGCTCGTTTCGGGGTAGCAGAATATGCATTCCGAACCAGACGGCCAGGTTCATCACGACACCCACAACCGCGGCGGTGATCGCGGAGAGCGCGGTGGTTAGGTGGACGTTTCCTCGCAGTTGTTCGATGTGCGGGCCACCAAGAAAAACCCAAAGAAAGCAAGGCACGAACGTTGTCCATGTGCTGATGAGAGCGCCTAGCGTTGCGGCCGTAAGCGGCGGCAGACCGTTCGGCACGTTCCAGCCGCCCATGAATCCCACAAATTGGAGCACCATGATCAACGGCCCTGGTTTCGTTTCGGCCAGACCAAGTCCGTCCATCATCTGACCCGGTTTCAACCAGTGAAAATACTCCACCGCGTTCTGGGCGACATATTGTAGCACAGCGTAGGCACCGCCGAGAGTAACAACCGCCGCTTTGCTAAAGAACAAACCTTCACGGAAAATCGTGTCATTCCACCCGCGCCAAAGGCCAGCGAGCAGAACGGGCAGCCACCATAACGTGAGCCAAATCACACAGACTTTGATGGCGCCGACGAGCGATGGTTTCGTATGCGCAGGCGATTCTATATCGTCACCGAGAACGGTCTCGGCATCCTTCTTGCCCGATTTGTTTTGACCAAACACTAAAAACTTATCTTTCCATAACCTGCCGCCCACCAACCCGGTAATACCGGCCGTCAAAACAACGAGTGGAAAGGGAACCTTGAGAAAGAAGATGGCTACGAAAGCAAGCGCGGCCAGCGTCCACATCACCGTGTTTTTCAGCGCTCTCGATCCAATCCGAATCACGGCTTCGGCCACGATCGCCATGACGGCAGGCTTGATGCCGAAGAAAATCGCCGCAACCCAGGCAATATTGCCGTAGGCGGCGTAAACCCAAGTCAGACCCCAGAGGAAAACGGCGGCGGGCAGGACAAACAAAGTTCCCGCAATAACGCCGCCGCGAATCTTGTGCAGCAACCAGCCGATGTAGATCGCGAGCTGGTGGGCCTCGGGGCCTGGCAGCAGCATGCAAAAATTGAGTGCATGGAAAAACCGCGTCTCACTGATCCATTTCTTCTTTTCGACCAGTTCTCCGTGGAGCAGCGCAATCTGAGCCGTGGGTCCGCCGAAGCTAATGAAACCAAACTTGAGCCAGAATCGGCATGCCTCAGCAAACGAGGGTGCAAGAGGTCGATCTTCGGTTGCAACTGTTCGCTCTGAGGAAGTCGCCTTCATCATCGTTGTAAAAAGCTGTAGAGCGCGTCGAAGCACTCGAAGCCGCGCCGCAAAATCTCTTCATCCGGCAACCCTTCTTTCGCCCAACCTTTGAGCACTCGGTCGATCCCGACCGCTTCGACACGCTGAAATCTCGCATCGTCGAGGTCGGCGTCATGGATCATCTCGCCAATTTTCGCGACCGACTTGTCCGAAATCGCAAAGCGCTTTGTGAGCGTTTCGAACGTGCAGTAATTGCCATGATGTGAGAACTGAGCGTCAAGCATATCGAACGGAATTGCATCGGGGACAGCATCGGCTTTTGGCGCAAAGACGAATTTCGGTTTGCGGTCAATGAACTTCGAGATCAGCCACGCTGAGCCGACACGGTCGATCTCTGGCCGCGGTCGAGTCAGCCATGTCTTGCCCTGATAGTGCTTCACATCAAGTTTCTCGAGCTGCCGAGCGCGCTTTGGGCCTTCGGCGCGCTGAAGCAACATGGCAACGTCGTGCCCGCGCGGGCTGTCGAAAAAATCGACTGCCCGAATTTCCCGAAACTGACGGGTAACTCGTTCGAGTTCTGCCGCTGCCTCTTCGGCATCCACTCTTTTTCGGCGAGCGATGAAACCCTGAAGCGATTTTCGTAGCTCTACATAGTCCTTTGCCCGTGCGTTATTGAACATCGCGACGACGTTTTCTCTCGTTAGACCTTCGATCTCGTTCGCGCGGACGAGCGTCGAATCGCCGCCGTAATCGCGGATTTGCTGCGCGAGCCATTGGAACTGCTCGTATTGCGCGGTCTCATCGGGCAGCAGATATGTTGATGTTTTGATCTGGACAGCGCCCATCTTTTTCAAACGACGCCAGATCGCGACCCGTTCGGTTTTTTGTCCGCTGGGGAGGCTGTAGAGAAGAAGGAGCCAGGAAGTTGCACGCATCGGATCAAGACCTAGAATGAAATACGTATAGCATGTCGTCCTTGGTCTTACATCCAACTTCCCAAATCGACGCGTATTAGTGTAACCACCATGAAACAAACTTTCGCAGTGATATTAGTTTTTCCCGTCTTGCTTTGCCTATCGGTAGCAGCCGATCTCAATACGGCGCGCATCGACGAATTGACCGGACTCAAAGGGAAGATGAATGAAAAGGAAGGCGTTTATAAAGTCACCTTCCCGCGCAACGACGTGAAAATCGTTGTCGATGGCTGGACGATGCCACCGTTCATGGGACTCGGCACTTGGGCAGCGTTCACGGCGACACCAAACGGTGCGATGGTGATGGGCGACACCGTGCTGTTCGAAGACGAAGTGAATGCCGCGATGTCCGCTGCGCTCGATAACGGCCTGAGCGTCACGGCCCTCCACAATCATTTCTTCTTCGATCAGCCGAGAGTTTTCTTCATGCATATCGAAGGCGAAGGCGGAGCTGACAAGCTGGCGGGCGCGGTAAAAAAAGTCTACGACGCTGCCAAAGAGATTCGAACCGCAAATCCAAAGCCGAAAGACTCTTTCGGTGCTCAGTCGTTGCCGGGAAAAAGTTCTATCACCGCTGTGCCTCTTAACGAAATCTTCGGAACGCAGGGCGAATCGAAAGACGGAATGGTGAAATTCACAATCGGTCGCCCGGCAATGATGCATGGCGTCAAGATCGACAACACCATGGGTGTGAACACATGGTCAGCCTTCGCTGGCAGCGACGACAATGCAGTTGTCGATGGCGACTTCGCGGTCACGGAAGACGAATTGCAGCCGGTCTTGAAATCGTTGCTTAAGGACAAGATCAACATCGTGGCCATCCATCAGCACATGACGCATGAGGAACCGCGCATCATGTTTTTCCATTACTGGGGCCACGGCCCAGCAAAAGATTTGGCGAATGCCGTCAAAGGCGGACTCTTGGTGGGCGGCTTACTTAAGATCAGCTCGCCGCTGCAAAATTGAGCGCCTCCTTTGCCACTAATACAACTCGCCTTGCCATCGCACTGTGTTGCACAGGCGTTGCAATGCCAGCGATGGAGAGCGCATCGCTCAAATTACAACAAACCATTGCGTTGCCAGGGGTAGAAGGGCGGATCGACCATTTTGCATTCGATGCCGCAGGCGAAAGGTTATTTATCTGCGCACTTGGCAACAACTCAGTTGAAGTTCTCGATCTGCGCAAGGGCGAGCGAATTCACTCGATTACCGGCCTCGGTGCACCGCAAGGAATCGCCTACATCCCTGAGCTGGACCGCATCTTCGTGGCAAACGATAAAGGCGGTGTTTGCAAGATTTACGATGGAAAATCATTTCAGAAAATCAGTGAACTAAACTTCAAGGATGATGCCGACAATGTTCGTTACGATGACGCGACAAAAAAGATTTATGTTGGATTCGGCAGCGGCGGAATCGCCATCGTCAACGCAGCAGATGGAAAGCAAATCGGCTCAATCAAACTCTCGGCGCATCCTGAAGCTTTCGAGTTGGAAAAGAATGGCAAACGAATTTTTGTAAACGTCCCAAATTCCCGTCACGTGGCAATGATCGATCGGGAGAAGGGCGTAGTCGTCGCCACGTGGAAGACAGATTTGGCATTTGGAAATTTTCCAATGGCGCTAGATGAAGCAAATCATCGTTTATTTGTCGGGTGTCGTCTTCCCTCGAAGCTTGTCGTGCTCAACACGAAGTCGAGTAACATTGTTGCAAAGATCGACATTTCCGGCGATCCCGACGAGGTCTTCTACGATAGCAAGCGTCATTGCATCTACGCGATCTGCGGCGCAGGCAAGATCGACATCATAGAGCAGACCGATCCGGATACCTATAGAATCTCTACCAAAGTTGACACAGCAGCTGGCGCTCGCACCGGACTTTTCGTTTCAAAACATGACGCTCTCTTCGTAGCTGTTCCACATCGCGGTTCGCAAAAGGCCGAAGTTCGCGCTTACCGTGTCGAATAATTTTGTAATTGAGCAATAATTCAAAGGTTGATTGTTTTTTGAGCATGTTCTTTTACAGGCGTCACTCTTTTCTGATGAACCGCGGCTCGAAATTTGTGAAAATTGGCACGATCGCCTTGATCCAACTCATTTTGGCTTTCGGCGCCGCCGCGGCCGAGACGAAACCCGAAGCGAAGCCAATTAATCTACAGAGTGCGACGGCAGGGGGCAATGAACTGTACCGCTTGGCAAGAGAGATACCGATTGGAGGCGAGGGAGGCTGGGATATTTTGGCAATCGATCCGACCGCGGCCCGCCTCTACCTTTCACACGCGGCGAAAGTCGTCGTTGTCGATTTGAGTAAAAACACCGTCGCCGGAGAAATTGCCGACACGCCGGGCGTTCACGCATTTGTGCCGGTGCCCGAAGTGCAACGCGGCTTTTCGTCAAATGGCAAAGAATCGAAATCGAGCGTCGTCGATCTGACAACATTGAAAACGGTTTCAAAAATCGACACTGGCCAAAATCCCGACGCTGTTGTTTACGAGCCCCGTCACGGTGAGGTCTACGTTTTTAATCATACTGGAAATTCTGTCACCGTTATCAATGCGAAAGCCGCTACCGTCTCAGCAACAATTCAGCTCGAAGGAAATCCAGAATTCGCTGTGGTAGATGAAAGCGCGGGACGCGTTTACTGCAATATCGAAGACAAGAGCGAAGTCGCAGTCATTGATGCAAACAAGCATGAGGTTACCGCCCATTGGTCGCTTGCGCCGGGAGAAGAACCGAGCGGCATCGCTTTAGATGCGCAGCATCATCGTTTGTTCGCCGGTTGCCACAACAACATGATGGTGATGCTCGATACGCAAACCGGCAAGGTTATTACGAACGTTCCGATCGGCCGCGGAGTTGATGGTTGCGCGTTCGACGATTCAACCCAGCTCGCATTCGCTTCCTGTGGCGATGGAACAACGACCATCGCGAAAGAAGAAATGCCGGACAAATTGGCTGTGGTTCAGGTGTTGAAAACGCAACGCGGTGCGCGAACAATGGCACTCGATCCCAAGACGCACCGGATTTATTTACCGACTGCTCAATTTGCGCCCGCACCTTCACCTTCGCCCGGTGCGTCGCCTGCACGCCCCAGCATTGTTCCAGACACACTTAAGCTGCTTGTGTACGGTCCGGCGGAGTCAACAAAAGACTAGATGTGCGGCATTTTGCGGTTGCTCTGGGCCTCGCGTGCGCCGCACGAGTTGTCCTTGGCCAAGGCGGTCCGCCGATGATCACTGATGACCCGGGCACGCCTGGAAACGGAAAATGGGAAAATAATTTTGCGATCACATTCGAACATCGTCCTGGCGAAACCGCATACGATGTGCCCGAGATTGATTTGAATTACGGAGTAGGCGACCACATTCAGCTCACGTTGCAAACCGCGCCGGTGCTGCTGAAGCGTAGCGGCCAAGGTTTAATCGGCGGATGGGGCGGGACTGAAGCGGCGGTGAAATGGCGCTTTCTCGATGAAGCTACGAGCGGCGTCGATATGTCGATGTTTCCGCGCGTCCTTTTCAATGTGTCGCAATCATCCGTCCGCCGCGGTCTCGCTGAAGACGGCACACGTTTCCAGACTCCATTTCAAATTGCAAAAACGTTTGGCCGGTTGCACGTGGATGCCGAATTCGGTCCGCTAGCGAGCACCGTTGGTCGAAGCGAATGGTTGTACGGAATTGTCTGCGGGTTTGATGTCGCGAAAACAACAATGCTGATGGCAGAACTCCATGACGAATCACGAATGAACTTCAGCCGGGATGTGCTGACGTTGAATTTTGGTCTACGGCACGAGTTCACCGAAAATTACATACTGATTGTATCGATGGGACACGAGCTTCGCTCACCTAATCAGCCAACAGCGTTGATCGGCTATTTCGGGATGCAGTTCGTTTACTGATCAATGCGCTTTTGAAGCAGGCCTTTGCGGGAATATCAGGATCAATGCGACGATCACCACCACGAGCGCCAGCGAAGCAGTGTAACGGCTTAGAGCCAGGCCTCCTTCCGTGACCGGCTTGTCGAGGAAATCGCCGAGGGTAGCCCCCAGCGGGCGAGTCAAAATGAATGCAGCCCAAAACAAAATCACGCGGGAAAAGTTCGTGAGGTAGTAAAGAATAGCGGTCAACAAAAGTAACCCAACGAAAACGGCGGCAGCGCCGAGGTACCCCATTTCATTTGTATCAGCCACCCAGTCGCCAAGCGCGGTCCCCAAAGTCTGGGAGAACATGATTGTCACCCAGTAAAAAATCTCGACCCTCGGCGTACTCACTGTTTCGATCGATATGCTGCCAGTCGACCACCGCCAGATCAGAAGCGACGCAACTACACAGATGAGCAAGATAGTTGAACCGCCGGGGTAGCCGATGCCGAGCGATCTCGTGCAATAATCGGCCAGCGTTGTGCCGACCGTCGTCGTTGCGATAATCGTCAACCAGTAAAGGAACGGGTGAAATTTTCTGGCCCTGATCTGCACCAAGACCGCGACGATAAAGATGACACCGAAGATGGCTGTTCCGATTAGATAACCGGTGCCCTTGGCCCCGGGCGTCGTTTCGCCAAGCCACGACATGGTTACGGCGTCGCCGCCGGTTTCGCCAAGCGTTGTCGCGAGGATCTTAACGATCCAGAATAAAAATGTTACCTGCGGTACCTTCGCAACGAGTTCCGATTTTTCTTCGTCCATTTTGTCCTCCGCAATCGGTCGTGTCCGCTCAGATAAGCCAACACGTGCCGGACTTTGTCATTTAGGTTTGACTGTTATAGAGAAATCGCGCACGCCAAAGCCTCCGCGCCGGAAAATGAACGCCACTCGATTTTATTTGCGCAGCAAAAACAATCCGACTATCGCGAACACGACGCCAACGATTCTTTGCCACGATGGCGGTTCGCGAAAGAAAAGAATCCCCGCGATGGCCATGATCGCTGCGCCGCCCGCCAGAATGGCTGGAACAGAAGAGAGCGGACCGCCCTTTTGAAAAAGTAAAAAGAACGCGATGGTGCCAGCCCCGACACAAATGCCGGTGAGCATCGAGTAATTAAAACCAGACATACTGAACTTCTGGCTCCAACGTCCACCAATCCAGAGAAACGCGAGATAGATTAGAATCGATAACGCCGCGCTGGCTTCAACGACAAATCCGCCGAGACCTTCGCCGATGCGCTCCGCCGCAAGTCGTGTAAAGATTTGATGGGCGCCATAGAGAATGGCGGCGATGACTGCATACCAGAACCAAGCTGCCACGAAACGGAGTCTAGTTCATGAAATGGATCACTCGCGAGAAAATTAAAGTGGACCGAGTGGCATGTCCGTGGCTTATCAGAAAATTCATCGACCGAGACGCGGAGTTTGTGTTTCTGCCGCGGGACACTGATTGGGCAAAGATTAATGGTGGAATCGCGTTCGAGGTTCCGAATTGCGAGCTTGGTCACCACGGCGAAGACGTTTCGTTCAATTCGATTTTGAAAAAATACAAGCTCGCCGACCCAGCGCTCGCTTTACTCGGCGAAATCGTGCGAGCTGCCGACTCGCGCCCGCATGATCCACATCCAGCAGGAGAAGGTCTGCGCTGGATCGCCAGCGGCTTCGGCGCGCTCGGAATGAGCGATCATGAAATTCTCGAACGCGAATTTATCGTTTACGACGCGCTTTACGCAGAATGCAAACGCCAGGTGAGCAAAGCGTAAATCGGAAGCGGCAGTTCGCGGATTTCTTCGGACTCAAACGCAATCTTGTCATCCTGCTCATCGCCATTTTTGTCATCGGCGCGGGTGAAGAACTTTGGATGCGTTTTGTGCCGAAGTACCTGCTAGCGGTCGGCGCAACGGTTTTTGTGATCGGTCTTTACGATGCGCTGCGCACTTTGCTCGGCGCGCTTTACGCGTATCCCGGCGGAGTACTTGTCGACATTTGGGGACATCGCCGCGCGTTCATCATCTTCAACGCCGTCTCAATTGCAGGCTACGCACTGATCCTGCTTGTTCCGCATTGGGCCGCGGTCATCGCCGGAATGTTTCTCTTCCTGTCATGGACTTGTTTTTCTTTGCCCGCGACGTTTTCCCTCATCGGAGCTGCGCTTGAAGCAAATCGCCACTCCATGGGCGTGGGCGTTCAATCCGTAATCAAACGGTTGCCGATCATGATTGCGCCATTTTTCGGCGGAATGCTGATAGACCGGTTCGGAATCATCAACGGCGTGCGCATCGCGCTTGT
>QHMS01000117.1 GCA_003217895.1 Verrucomicrobiota bacterium | reverse complement strand
AGAGTCGCCGATGGGAGTTTTGTCCGATCCGATCAATGGAAGAAAACTAAAAAGAGCACGCGTCTTGCTCGTGACATATCCGCGCACAAATTGCTCCGTGATGCGCTCCGTCACCCGCAAGATATTTCGCGCGTGCCCATAGTAGTCTCGCATCAGCGTCTCGCTGCGGAGCTGGCCGTTCCGAGGAAAATAATGCAGTCGTTTTGCAATTTGTTCCTGCAGGTTGATATGCAATATGTCGGTCGCGCGCCCGGTCGCATAATGCAGGTCCGTGCGCAAACGGAGGAGGAAATCGTAAGCTCGCTCGATCCGTCGCTGATCGCTTTCGCTAAGCCAATCTTTCCCTACGAGCTGGTTCATACTCAACGACCCCTCTTTGAAGTAGTTTATCCAAAGCAGATTTTGATAATCGCGCAGTCCACCGCATCCGTTCTTGAGGTTGGGCTCCTGCAAATAGACGCTGTCGCCGAATTTTTTGTGCCGGGCGAGCTGGTCCTGCATCCGCATTTCAACATATTCGCGTTCGCGTCCATCGACACATTTTGAGCGAAATTGATCTCGAAATTCCTGCGCCAGTTCTCTGTCACCAGCGAGAAAACGGGACTCCAGCATCGCGGTTTTTGTGCGCATGTCACGGTTGGCTTGGGCAATCGCTTCCTTAATGGAACGGGTGGCGTGCCCAACTTTGAAACCGCTGTCCCAAAGCAGATAGAGGACCTGATTCACCATCTCCTCCAGGTTTGGCGAAATCTCGTCTCGTTGCCGATGCAACAGCATGACGTCAATGTCACTGAACGGATTGAGTTCGCCCCGGCCATATCCGCCAAGGGCGACCAAGGCCAGTGGAACCTCCGCCCCGCCATTTTCGCGAGCAGCAGCGGCCGCAGCGCAGAAGACGTATTGCAATAAAATATCAATCAATTCAGATCGCCGCGCGCAAATTTCGCGGCCGCTCCCACCCGCCTGGTGCTTCAGACGCAACCGATGCTCTTCAACCTTGAGGAATTTTTTGTAAAGTGGGAGAACCTCCGTCGGTCGTCTGCTTCCTGTAGCCGCGAGACGGTTTTCCGCATGCGCCAGAACTTGTTCCAGATGTCGGGACGTTCTCATCGCGGGCTAGGATTGCAGTTAGTCTAAAGTCGGAAATCCAAAATCCAAATCCCCCGACCTGACCAGAAAGATGTCATTCTGAGCGGAGCGAAGAATCTCGGATGAGTTTTGGGTCAAATTCGGCCTGAAGAAATAGATCAGCAATGTTTCGCTTCGCTCAACATGACAGCGCGATTTCCGTGAGCGCCCTTCGACACGGCGCACATCTCGACCGCCCTGAAAAAATTCAGTATTTCAGGAACGATGTGACCGATGTCGGCTCAAGTTGGTGGCGGCCATGAAGGGATTCCAACTCGATCAGAAACTGCGCTTCGAGCAGATCTCCGCCGGCTTTGCGGATAAGAACAGCCGCGGCAGCAGAAGTCCCGCCCGTTGCGAGTAAATCATCCAGCAGCACAACCCGGTCGCCGGCTATAATAGCATCGACGTGCATCTCCATTTCCGCTTCGCCATACTCGAGTGAGTATTTCGCGACCTCCGTCTGGTAGGGAAGCTTGCCGCGTTTTCGGATTGGGACAAAACCGACACCAAGTTCATATGCAACTGCCGATCCAAAAACGAAGCCGCGCGCATCGATCCCGACGATTTTGTCAATCTTTCTCCCGCGGCAGCGCTCCAAAAAAAGATCAATCGACGCACGGAACAACGCGGGATCGCTCAAAACGGGCGTGATATCTTTAAACACGATCCCTTTCTTTGGGAAATCAGGCACATCGCGCACAGCAGCGCGGAGTTTTGCAAGTATCCCCATGGCCATCGGCGCGAACGCTAGCGGGATGCAATGAAAACGTCAATCGAGCTTGTCCGCGATGGACGCGTCAGTAGAGCAAATTAATACTAACACGTCGATTTTACAAAGGATTGCCACGGGACGGCGATCTAGAATAAGTTGCCCCCGATGGATCGCTATCTTCTCATCGTTTCGACAGTTTGTTTTCTCGCAGCAGTGGTGCACACGATTGTTGAGTTGCGTGCCGGAGTGTTTCGTCCGATGCGATTCAATTTTTTTGCGGTCGGGTTGGGATTCATGTTTCAGACGGCGTTCTTGTCGGTACGCGGTCATGCGCTGGGTCGCTGTCCGCTGACGAACCTGTTTGAGGTTTTCATTTTTCTGGCGTGGTCGGTGGCGCTGATGTACATGCTGGTTGGTCCGCCTTATCGTCTCTCGTTGATGGGCGCGTTCACGGCGCCGCTGGTGGTTTTGCTGCAAGGCTTCGCGCTCGTTGCGCCAATCGACAGTCGTCATCCGGTGAAAGTGCCAGCCAATCCGTGGCTGGAATTTCACGCTTCGATTTCGATCGTGGCCTATGGCGCGTTCGCTCTCGCTTGCATCGCCGGCGTCATGTATCTGATCCAGGAACGCCAGCTTAAGACGCATCAGTTGCATTCGATTTTTTATCATCTGCCACCGCTGACAGACCTTTATGCAACCATCACCCGACTGTTGTGGTGGGGCTTCGCGCTTTACACGCTGGGTATTGTGAGCGGTTTTTTTACCGGCCACCCATTGCCGCGCGTGCAAGTCGTCGCCGCCATTGGGGTCTGGCTGCTTTATGCGGCGATCTTGCAAGGGCGCCATCTTCGGTGGTTTGCGCCGAGATGGGTGGCCACTTTATGCATCATTGGGTTTAGCGTGGCACTGGCACTTCTCTGGGGAATCGAATTCACCGCGGAAATGCGTCCGCTGCCATGAATCTTTTCTGTCTCGGATTAAGTCATCACACTGCGGACGTGGCGACGCGGGAACAATTCACCGGTAGCGCGACGGCCGAATCGATCTTAGGCCAAACCGGTTGCGCCGAAGTGTCGTTGCTGACGACGTGTAACCGGGTGGAGGTTTATGCGGTTTCGCAAAAACGCGTTTCCACAGATGAGATTGCGCGCTGCCTCGTGCGAAGAATCGACATCGATCCCCACGATTACGCGCCGCCGTTTTATCGGTACGAGGCCGAAAAGTGTGTGCTGCATCTTTTCCGGGTCGCCTCCGGACTCGACTCGATGGTTGTCGGCGAGAGCGAGATACTCGGGCAGGCGAAAAAAGCTTATGAGTCGGCGAGAACATCCGGAGCAGCCGGCCCGTATTTGCATCGTTTGTTTCAGCGGGCATTTCGCGTGGCGAAACAAGTGCGCACGCACACGGACATTGCGCGGGGCGCGGTGTCAGTCGGCTCAGTGGCTGTCGATTTGGCGCAAAGAATTTTTGGCAAAATAAGTGAATGCAAGGTTCTCGTGCTCGGCGCAGGTGAAATTAGCGAACGCACTGCGCGTGCGCTGATTTCACGCGGCGTTAGGGATCTTCGCGTGGCCAATCGCTCGATGGATCGCGCTTGCGAGCTGGCGCAGGCGGTAGGCGGTCGGGCTGTGTCGTTTGATGAGTGGGCGGCGCAATGCCGTGAGATTGATATTGTGATTACAGCGACGGCATCGGAAACGCCATTGCTCACACCGGGCGACCTCGCGCCCATGCTGCGCGAGCGTTTGGATCGTCCGCTCTTCATCATCGACATCGCCGTGCCTCGCGATGTCGATCCCAGCGTAAATGAAATGGAAGGGGTTTATCTTTACGACATCGATGCAATACGATCCGTGGCGGAGCAATCACTCGCCCTCCGACGCCAGCAGGTCGCCGCAGCAGAGGCGATCATTGCCGAACATGTCGCGGATTTTGTCGATTCAATCTCGCGAGGACTGACTCGTTCCTCGCAAACTGCGGGGCATCCATCGCTCGGCGAAAATCCACTGCGCGCGTCCGAGGTGTAGGAGAAGCTGACATCTTCCCCTACAAGTTAGCGCGCGCTACATTCCCGGATGATAGAAAGAATTGTGCTCGGCACACGCGGCAGCGACCTGGCGCGCGCGCAAGCTCGTTTGGTGGAAAAAGCAATTCAAACGGCGCGGCCAGAGGCAAAGATTGAGACAAAAATAATCGCGACACAAGGAGACAAAGCCAGAGTTGTCGATTCTCGGGCAGGACGAAAGGGGGTGTTCACGGCAGATATTGAGCGCGCGCTTCTCGACCGGGAAGTGGACATAGCCGTTCACAGCGCCAAGGACCTGCCGAGCGAAGCGAGTTTGGACGCAGAAATCGCGGCAGTTCTTCCCCGGGCATCGATGAATGACGCGATGGTTTCCAAACATCCGGGCGGTCTCACTTCGCTTCCCGAGGGTGCCACAGTGGCAACCGGCAGCGTGCGGAGGAAACATCAGTTGCTCTGGAAACGCGCGGATCTTAAGCTGATCGATCTCCGCGGCAACGTGCCGACCCGACTGCGAAAATTGACAGAAAACAATTGGGATGCCGTCGTATTAGCGCGCGCGGGACTTGAACGATTGGGCTTGTCGCCGGGTTGCACCGAAATCAGTTTTGAAGGCAGGCAATTTTTTCTTGAGGTTCTTCCGTGCGAAATCTTTTTGCCAGCAGGTGGTCAGGGAATAATTGCCATTCAGGTTCGCGCGAATGATCAAGCCATAAAGGCGCTCGTCGATGTCGTAAACGATCGCGAAACGTTGCTTTGTTTAAAGGCGGAGCGAGAATTTCTACGTGGTTTGCAGGGTGATTGCAATTCTCCGGTGGGCGTGCTTGCAAAGATTGACCACCAAAAGATGAAAATGCGCGCGCAAGTCTTCCTCGGTAAATCGGCGGTGCCATGCGAGGCCGAAGTGGAAGGCGCTTGCGATGAAGGGGGAAAATTGGCCGGCGAATTGTTGCGAAGGATCACGCAAGAATAAGAGCATGACCAAAAGTACCAAACAGAATGGAACAGTTTATCTTGTTGGCGCTGGCCCGGGCGATATCGGTTTGGTGACGTTGCGCGCAAAAGAGCGTATCCAGAATGCGGATGTGATTGTTTACGATCATCTGGCCAATCCAGAGCTGCTCAGCTGGGCGCGAGAAGATGCAGAAATTATTTATGCTGGGAAAGAACCAGGCGAAAGCCGGACCCAGCAGGAAATCAACACGCTGCTGATCGACAAAGCGCGCGAAGGAAACCAGGTCGTCCGGTTAAAGGGCGGCGATCCATTCGTGTTCGGCCGCGGCGCAGAAGAAGCGCAGGCAATCGCCAGTGCAGGAGTGCCATTTGAAATTGTGCCTGGAATCACCTCGGCCATCGCCGGGCCGGCTTATGCAGGCATCCCCATGACACATCGGATGCATAATTCGCACGTCACGTTTTTTACCGGCCACGAAGATCCAGCAAAGGCAGAAAGTGCAATCGATTACGCGGCGCTGGCGAAACTCGGCGGCACCCAGGTCATGCTAATGGGCGTGGAACGTCTCGGATCAATCACAAGCGAAATGCTAAAGCAAGGCGTGCGCAGCGATTTGCCAGTCGCGCTTGTGCGCTCCGCCACGACCGGACAACAGGAAACGCTCACAGGCAGACTTTCGGATATCGCCCAAAAAGCGCGAGCCAGCGATTTCAAAGCGCCGGCAGTGGCCGTGTTTGGCGAAGTGGTCGGGCTGCGTGACAGTCTCAATTGGTACGAAAAGCGGCCGCTCCTGGGAAAAAGGATTGTCGTTACGCGAACTCGAAAACAGGCGAGCGTGTTGAGCGATAAACTGCGCGCGCTCGGCGCGCACGTGATCGAACTGCCCACAATCCGCATCGAGCCGCCGAGCGATTTACGCGAATTCGCGGAACTCGTGCAGGACGCGCACGTCTATGACTGGATCGTGTTCACGAGCGCAAACGGCGTCGAAGCGTTTTTTAATGTTTTCTTCAAGCTGTATGACGACGCTCGTGAGATCGGCGGCGTGCGCATTGCCGCCATCGGGCCCGCCACCGCCCAACGGGTGAAAGACTTTCATCTGCACGTCGATCTTCAGCCGGAAGAATTCGTGGCGGAGGCGGTATTGCGGGAATTCAAAAAGCAGGGAAACATCGAAAATTTGCGGATTCTACTGGTGCGCGCGGAGAAAGCGCGCGACGCGCTTCCCAAAGAACTTTCGGCTATGGGAGCGATCGTGGACGAAGGGTTTGCGTATCGGACGGTGCCGGAGACGCGTGACACCAGTGGCGCACGACGGCAACTGGCGCACGATGGCGCCGACTTGATCACGTTCACCAGTTCTTCGACCGTGGAAAACTTTCTCGCGCTTGGGCTGCCTTGGCCGAAGGGAATGCGAATCGCCAGCATTGGGCCAATCACGTCAAAGACTGTGCGCGATCAGGGGCTCAAAGTCGATGTCGAGGCGCGCCGGCACGATATTGACGGTCTGGTGCAGTCGATCAGGGAACTTTTTACAGAGAGAACGCTGAGAAAAGTTAAATTCTAAAGAAGCTAAATCGTTACAACGAGAACTACTGCCTCGGCCCAACGTTTTAGCTTCTTAACATTTAACCTTGTTACGATGGATTAAACCGAAACCTCATTTTACCGCGCTTGGCGTTGGCTTTCGCCTTCCGGCGATGCTTTTGCGAAGGCGTCTCGAAGGCGCGCAAACGGCGGACCTCCTCGAGAATACCCTCGGCATCCAGCTTGTTTTTCAGCCGCTTCAATGCGCGATCGACAGGTTCACCTTTACGAACAATCACTTCTGGCATCAATCATCACTCCCTGCATTTAGGAATTTATCTTAAAAACCGAGCCGGAGAGTACTCGGGCTGGACAACCTCGTCAAATCTACCCGGAAAACCGGCGAAGGCAGGTCGCTTTAGCGCCTGGCAAGAGGACTTGCCGCGGTGGCGGCTTTTTCGGTGACTTCGCGGCGTAAGGCCGACTCGCGGCCGCCGCGAGCGCGCGTCCACCACAGAACGATCGGTGAGGCGATAAAGATCGACGAGTAAGTGCCAACGACCACGCCGATAATAATGGCGAGGGAAAAATCGCGCAATACCGCGCCGCCAAAGAAAAACAGACACAGAATCGGGATCAGCGTCACCGTGCTCGTAAGAATGGTGCGGCTCAGTGTCTGATTGATGCTCGAGTTCATAATCTCCTCGATCGTGCCACGCCGCCCGCTAGCGAGGCCTTCGCGTATCCGGTCGTAAACGACGATTGTATCGTTAATGGAATAACCGGCGATGGTCAGCACCGCGCCAACCATCGTAAGAGTCAGCTCACGGCCGAGAAGGGCAAACACGCCGACCGTCATCAGCACATCGTGCAGCAACGCGACAATCGCGCCTACAGCGAAGGAGAGTTCGAACCGGAACGTCACGAAAATCAAGATCCCAAGGATGCCGAGGCCGAGCGCGATCAACGAGCTCTTTGCCAGCTCACCACCCACAAGCGCGCCGACTCGCTCGGAACCTTCCACATGAAATCCGGCGTTGGGCAGTGACTGCATGATTTGTTTTTCCGCATTGTCGCTGGTGTGCAGCGGCGTGCGAATGGTGATGTAACTTTTGCCGACCTGCGTGGATTCCTGAATTGATGCATCGGCAAGTCCGATTGGTTGTAGCGCATGGCGGACTTGCCCGATGTCGATTTTTCCGGGCGCGCTCAGGGTAATCAAGTCGCCGCCGCGAAAATCGACGCCGAAATTTTTGTCGCCGCGAAGGTAAAAGGCGGTCGCGCCAGCTAACAGCAACGCGAGCGAACACATGCAGGCGATAAAGCCTTTGCCGAGGAAGTTGATGTTTTGCGCTGAGATCAAATGCAACATCGAGATCCGCTTTAGCCGGCCGGTATCGACAAACCAGCCGAGACAGTTTCGCCCGACAATGAGCGCCGTGAACAGCGAGGCCAGAATGCCAAGCGAAAGTGCAATTGCGAAGCCTCTAACCGGCCCGGTCGCTTGCCAAAACAGAATCGCGGCAGTAATCAGCGTCGTTACGTTTGCGTCAAAGATGGAGCTAAAGGCTTTCTCGTAGGCAGTGTTTAGCGCAATCTTGAGTGATTTCCCGAGTGCCATTTCTTCACGCAATCGCTCGAAAATGAGCACGTTTGCATCCACCGAAAGGCCGATCGTCAAAATGATGCCTGCAATACCGGGCAGCGTGAGGACGAAGTGAAACATCGTCATCGCGCCGACGAGGAGGATGAGGTTGATGATCAGTGCGACGTTCGCGACGAGCCCCGGAATTTTGTAGTAAACAGCGACACACACCAGCGTGATCGCCAGCCCGACCAAGCCAGCTAGAATGCTCGCCTTAATCGAGTCCAACCCAAGAGTCGGCGACACGCTTCGCTCTTCCTCGATGCTTACTGGCGTTTGTAGCGGGTTCTCGAGAACGCTCGCCAATCCGCGCGCTTCTTCCTCAGCAAATCTTCCCGTGATTTGTGCGTCGCCGCCATAAATCGCGTCTTGAATGACGGGTGCGGATTGGATGATTCCATCAAGCACAATCGCAAAGCGATGATGAACGTTTGCCGCAGTAATGTTGCCGAACTGCTTGGCGCCTTCAGCGTCGAATCGCAAATGGACTACCCAGCCGTCTTTTTCATAGGAAGCGCCCGCGTTCGAAACATGTTCGCCGGATAAATCAGCTTTCTTTTTTACCAGCAACCGTTCCTCTACCGGTTTTTCGCCTTCACGTTGCATTTTGTAAGTTTCGATCCGGAACTCCGGCGGAATGACTTGCTTTCCTGCATCGATCTCGCGCAATCGCTCGCCATTATCCGGATAAACCAGGCGGAACTCGA
>QHMS01000116.1 GCA_003217895.1 Verrucomicrobiota bacterium | reverse complement strand
TGGGAATGAACCCGAGCGATCCCACGCCGATCCCGGCGCGGTTGATTGCGCCGGATCATATTGTCTTCGATTGCGTTTACGGTTCGTCGAAGACGGCATTGCTTCGCGCGGCAGAGGAGGCCGGCGCGCGCGGCGCGGACGGTTTGTCCATGTTGCTGTACCAAGGCGCGCTCTCATTTTCAATCTGGTTCAATCGCGAGGCGCCGATCGAAGCAATGCGCGCGGCGCTGTACGCGTTGTAGGGGCGCTCGCCGCGGCGAGCGCCCGCCCGTTGCCACAGCCGCCGCTACACCAGCTCGTAATTTGTAAACGGCGGGAGAGCCGCCATATTAGCCGATGGTAAGTGTGGGCATCAACTTCGCTGGGCCAAGCCGCGTCGGCACCGATCTGGCGGAAGAACTGCTAGAGCTTAAGCGCGAGCGAAACGCTGTTATTCTGGCGCATAACTATCAGGTGCCGGAGTTACAGGACGTCGCGGATTTCGTCGGGGACTCGTTAGGGCTGAGTTATCAGGCAGCGAAAACGGACGCCGACGTGATCTTGTTTTGCGGCGTCCATTTCATGGCGGAAACCGCCAAGATCATCAATCCGACCAAGCGTGTGATTTTGCCCGATCTCGAAGCTGGCTGCTCTCTTTCGGAATCGTGCCCGCCGGACAAGCTCGCGCAGTTCTTACAGGAGCACGCCGATAAGAATTACTACGTGATCGCTTATATCAATTGCAGCGCCGGTGTGAAAGCGCTTGCCGATGTGATTTGCACCAGTGGTAACGCCGACAAGATCGTGCGCTCGGCACCGGCTGATCGAAATATTCTCTTTGTTCCAGACCAAAACCTCGGTGCATGGGTCATGGAACGTACCGGACGCACGATGGATTTGTGGCATGCCGTGCGCATGCTGGCCGATGAAGTTTGTTCCACTGAAAAGATGGTAACATTTTGCAGGGAATCGCCTGCCCGGGAAATCATCGTCGTGACCGAAGCTGGTCTGTTGCATCGGCTGCGCAAAGAAATCCCCGGCAAAACATTCATTCCCGGTCCAACGGACAATTGCTTCTGCGGCGAATGCCGGTTCATGAAGATGAACACGTTGGAGAAAGCGTACGACGCGCTGTTAAACATGGAACCGGAGATCACTTTGCCCGAATCAGTGCGCAAACGCGCGGAAAAACCGATTTTGCGGATGCTTGAGTTGAGCAAATAGCGGCACTCATTTGATATCTGTCATTCCGAGCGGAGTCGAGGAATCTCTAACGGCATTTATCCAGAGATGTCTCGACTTCGCTCGACATGACAAAGCGACGAGCGGAGCGCGCAAAAGAGCAGAGCTGCCGATCCTCTAGGCTAGGGACCGTGCTCCGCGGCAGCGCCTGCCGCGCGGTAGCGTTGAACGCTGGTTGATTAGCGCACCGCAATTTCTTGTCGCCAAAGCTGGCGAGAATTTCGTAGACTTCGCATCGTTAACAAAAGGAGGACCTATGAAAAATCGAAACGTCACATTCACAACAATATTCCTGGCACTTGTCTGTTTTGGGCTTTTGCCACAAATGCACGCAGTCAGTCCGCCCCCGGACGGGGACTATCCCGGCGGCAACACGGCAGAAGGGCAGGCCGCGCTTTTGAGCCTCACCACTGGCGGCTACAATACGGCAGTTGGTATCCTGTCGCTAAGAAATGATACCACTGGCGGCTACAACACGGCCATTGGCGCGGGTGCGCTGCTTGCCAACAACGCAGACCAGAATACGGCGACCGGCACCGGGGCGCTTATTAGCAATACGGCAGGCGCGGCCAATACCGGGAATGGGGCGTTTGCGCTTTATAACAACGCGACAGCCTCGAACAACACTGGGACTGGAGCATTCGCGCTTTTTCACAACATTGGGGGCGCGCAGAATACTGCTAGTGGAGCGTACGCGCTTTATGGCAACACCACCGCCGCTAACAACACAGCCAACGGTATTCTAGCGCTCTATTTCAACAACGGCTTTAACAACACGGCGATCGGCGCTTCGGCACTCTTTTCCAATACGTCCGGGGCCAACAACACTGCGGTCGGTTTCCAAGCACTGACGACCAACACTACCGGTGATGCGAATGTCTGTGTCGGACATAACGCGGGTCAGGGTCTCGTTACCGGCAGCGACAATGTCTATATCGGAACTGCTGTTGGTGCCGCTGCTAATCAGGAAAGCAACACCACTCGGATCCGCAACGTCGGTTCCACGCCGATAGTGAACGGCATCAATGTAGTGATTGATGCCATCGGTGGATTCGGAGATGGCAGACTCGGGTATGCCTCTTCGTCCCGCCGCTACAAGCAGGAGATCCAGCCCATGGAGAAAGCCAGCCAGAGCTTGTTTCGTCTCAACCCGGTGACGTTCCACGCCAAAGGCAATGCCGGCGATATGGCCCGGGTCAAACATTACGGTCTGATCGCCGAGGAGGTTGCCACAGTGGACCCTGATCTGGTGGTGTTTAATCCGGAAGGCAAACCGGAGACTCTGCGCTTTGACTCGATCAACGCGATGTTGCTCAATGAGTTTCTCAAGGAGCATCGCACTGTGCAGGAGCTAAAAAAGGAGATTGCAGCCCTAACCGCATCTGTCAAAGAGCAGGCCGCTCAAATTCAGAAGGTGAGCGCCCAGATTGAAGTGAGCAAAGCTGCGCCACAAGTGGTCGTAAACAAACCGTAAAGCTGCGAGGTAGATCGGCCTTGTGTGCCAGGCGCCAAGGCGAATTGAAAAGGCGTTCGCCGCGGCCAATGCCTCTACAACTCCGTTCCCGGACGCGCTGTTGAACATGGAACCGGAAATCACTTTACCCGAATCAGTACGCAAACGCGCGGAGATACCGATCCTGCGCATGCTCGAGCTGAGCAAATAGGTTCGCCCGCGAATCACCCGCCTTCGCTGAGTTCCGGCGCGGCAAGCACGGGAATCATTGAGGTTCACCTGTTCCCTTCGCGCCTGCCACGTCGGAGCTTTAGCGGAGGCGGGTCTATTCGCGCCTGCGGCGCCGTAGCGTTGAACGCTGGGGATTAGCGCACCGCAATTTCTCCTCGCCAAAACTGCTGAAATTTTTTAGCCTCGGTGCCGTTAACAAAGGAGAACCTATGAAAAACCGAAACGTCACATTCACAACAATACTCATCGCGCTTGGCTGCTTTGCGCTTTTACAAAGAGCACAAGGAGTTCTTCCGGCGCCGGACGGGTGCTATCCAGGGTTCACCACAGCGGAAGGGTGCAATGCGCTGAAGTCCCTCACCACCGGCATTGCAAACACAGCAGTTGGTTGGTTTTCGCAACATGCGGTGATGGATGGCAGCTACAACACCGCTGTCGGCGCGGGAGCGCTAGACCTCAACAATGCGAACGAAAATACAGCCGTTGGCACGGGCGCGCTCTTACTCAACACCACCGGTGCTAACAACACAGCCATTGGAGCGTTCGCCCTGATAAACAACACCGGCGGCAACGGCAGCACGGCTATCGGTGATCGGGCGCTCCAGAACAACACAGCCGACGGCAACACGGCGACCGGTTTTAACGCGCTCCTTAGCAACACTGCTGGCGTAGGGAACACGGCCACCGGTCTTCGGGCGCTCGAGAGCAACACCACTGGCATTCGCAACACCGCCGTCGGTGTTTTTGCTCTCAATCACAACATCGACACCGGCGGCAACACGGCCGTCGGTTACCAGGCCCTGGTGAACAATACGGCCAACAGCAACACGGCCGTGGGTAATGACTCGCTCGTCTTCAATACCACCGGCGGCATGTTCGCCGGGACTAGCTACAACGAAGTGGGCCCGAACACGGCGGTGGGCGCGCTTGCGCTGGGCCAGAACACCACCGCCGGCGCCAATACCGCTGTCGGTTATCAGGCCCTGGGGAACATGACCATTGGCGTTGGGACGAATCTGGGTGGTTACAGCACGGCCGTCGGTTTCAAGGCGCTGGCCTCTGCCGACACTTCTACCGGAGGCGGCTTTCGAAATGACGCGTTCGGTCATGAAGCACTCGCCAGTACCACAACCGGCAGTTTCAACCTTGGCATCGGTTCCGCGGCGCTCTTTAGCAACACCACCGGGATTAAAAACGCAGCCTTGGGCTTCGCGGCGCTCATTAACACCACCGGCAGCTCCAACACGGCGTTAGGGTTTGAGGCTGGCTTCAGTGCCACCGGCGATGGCAATGTCTATATTGGCGCCGAGATGGATGGCGTTGCTGGTGAAAGCGATCACACTTATATCCGCAATATTGACACTACTGCAGTAAGTGGCGGTGGCACCGACACGGTTACGGTGAACTTATCGACCGGTTTGCTTGGGCACTTGAGTTCCTCGCGCCGGTACAAGGAGGACATCCAGCCGATGGACAACTCCAGCCAAACGCTTTTTGCGCTCAAGCCAGTCACCTACCGCTACAAGAAAGAGATCGATCAAAGCCAAAGCCTCGATTACGGCCTGATCGCCGAAGAGGTGGCCCAGGTCGATCCCAACCTGGCCGTGCGCGATGGAAAAGGGCAGAGCGAGAGTGTCCGCTACAACGCCGTCAACGCCATGCTGCTCAATGAGTTTCTGAAAGAGCACAGGAAGCAGCGGAAGCAATTCGAGGCACGCCTCAATCAGCAGGACGCAAAAATTCAAACGGTGAATGACCGGATCGAGTTGAGCAAACCTGCGGCGCAAGTAGTAGTGGAGAACCATCGCTAAGCAATAGCGGCTACTGATATTTGCCGCCAAAGCGACGCGAGGACGCGTGCCCACCCCGAAAGCTTGCGCGAAATGGAAGAAGCGTCTGTGGCGGATTTCGCACGAAATGCTTTGGGAGTGCGATGCGTCTTCGCATCGCTTTCATTGTCTCAATCTCGCCATCTGATTCGCACATCGATAGACAGATGTTTCAGTTGTTCTTATCCGTGACATCCGCTGCCTGCCCGCCGTAGCCTTGTGCGAAGGCGGGCAATCTGCGGTTGTCTTCTGCTTCATGGAACCGGAGATCACTTTACCCGAATCGATTCGCAAACGAGCAGAAATACCGATTCTGCGCATGCTCGAGCTGAGCAAGTAGGCTCCCCGCGAATCACCCGTCTCCGCTGGGCTTCGACGTGGCAAGCACGATTAACGCGAATTATTGAGGTCCACCTGTTCCGCTCGCGCCTGCCGCGCCGTAGCGTTGAACGCTGGGTGATTGTCGCACCGCAATTTCTTCTCGCCAAAACGTTGGAGAATTTTGTACTTTTGGCGCAATTCAACAAAAGGAGACCTCATGAAAAACCGAAACGTCACATTCACAACAATACTCATCGTGCTTGGCTGCTTTGCGCTTTTACAAAGAGCACAAGGAGTTCTTCCGGCGCCGGACGGGTGCTATCCCGGGTTCACCACAGCGGAAGGGTGCAATGCGCTAAAGTCCCTCACCAGTGGCGCTGGAAATACGGGAGTTGGTTGGTATTCGCTGTCTAGCGACACAACGCACAGCTACAACACGGGTGTCGGTGCGGGAGCGCTATTCCTCAACAACGCGGATTCTAATACCGCAGTTGGCACGGCAGCGATGTTGCTCAACACCAGCGGCACTGCAAATGTGGCCGTTGGAACGGACGCACTCGTCTATAACGACAGCGGCAACTTCAACACCGCCGTCGGTCAGAACGCGCTCTTTCGCAACACCACCGGCAGCGAGAACACGGCAAGCGGTTCTGGCGCGCTCACTAGC
>QHMS01000115.1 GCA_003217895.1 Verrucomicrobiota bacterium | reverse complement strand
CCAAACGGTAATGTCTGTCGAAGTCACCGAAAGCATAAAAGAAGCGGAAACGGTAACGGCGACCCAACAAAAAATCACTCTTCCTTTTTCGGGACAGATTCAAGCCACAAACTGCAAAAAGTGGCGGCGATTTGACGTCCCGGACACGGGTAGGAGATTTTCTCGTGCGCGTCCACCGAGGAACTTTCGCCGTGCTGAGTACGGGTATTGTGCTGGCTAATGCCCCGTTTGCACGTGCGCAGGATGCGACTTTGACAAATCTTCCGGAGCAATTCGAGACTCGCGAAGCCATTCCGACGATTATGAATGAAATCACGTTCCTTTTGATAATCAGCCGTTCGGGCTTGCGACCGTAGTCGCAGCATGTGAATACGAAGGATGTACGCCGTTGAGATTGATCAATCGAAACGCCTCCTGGTGATCAGCGGTTCGCAACGGGTTACGGCCGAGCAAGCAAGGATGGCTGAGGAACGCGTACGCGAGCTTTTGGAGGATGTTGCGCCGGGCTTCCGTGTTCTGGCGGATTTCCGATGGTTGGCCTCAATGGACTCGGCAGCGGCGCGTCACATTGCCGAAATCATGGATGCGCTAGCTGAAAAAGGCGTTGCCTCTGTGACTCGAGTGATGCCCGATCCGCACAAGGACATAGGTCTCAATATTCTCTCGCAATTCCATTATCGATCCGAAATCCAAATTGCGACGTTCCAGACGCTGGCTGACGCGCTCCAAAGTATGGCAGGCGGCGGTTCTTCCGCGACCTAGCGGCACGCGTCTGAGGTTTGGTTCCTTGGGTAGTTGTTTAGTACTTGCTATTTAGCGGGCGACCGAACATTCTGCGACCCTCGAACTTAATTGAAACTATGAAAAAATCTGTTTTAACGTTCATCACCGTTCTGATCGGCGCAGCGTTTGTCGTTTCCTGCACACAACAGGGAACTACCGCAACTTCGACTAGGGGGGCGGCAGCTGCCAAGGTCTCGCCCTCTCCGTCGCCGCGGCCGCATAAGAAAACGGCGGCTAAGAAGAAGGAGGCCGCTGGGGCCGAGGAATCTCCCGCGCCTTCAGAATCTGCTTCTCCCGCGCCGACACCGTAGAGAGACGTTCAAAGCTCTTGCTCCAGGACTTGCGGGACCCAACTGATGGGACGTGTCAGTTGAGTGTGCGTTGCGCCCAGAACAAGAGCGCGCTTGAGCGCTGTGGTTGCCTGCGCTAGGGTCTTCGCGGGATGCTTGACACCATTCTGGGATGCCTCAAATGGGGTGCCGTCGGTTTCGTCGTGGCTTTTGTACTGATGAAACTGTTCGAGGCCAGCCATATTCACGACGATATTCCAAAGCCTGTCTTCAAGATTCGGCAGACGAGACGCGCGACCTTCGTGTTGTCGGCATTTGCAGCGATGCTCTCTGCGCTCGTGTGGTTGCTCGTGCAGAAGTTGGACTGATGCTCTCCGCCTTAGCCTCGGCGAAGGCGGGTCAGCCCATGTAAAAACCGCCGTTCACGTTCAAGACTTGCCCCGTGATATATGACGCCATTGGGGACGCAAGGAAGAGCGCTGCGTTTACAATTTCACTTACGTCACCGAGGCGGCCGAGCGGAATTTGTTTGATAAAATTCTGCGTCACTTCATCGGGCATACCCTTGCTCATGCCGACGTCGATGAAGCCCGGAGCGATGGCGTTCACGGTGACGCTTTGCCGGGCGAACTCGCGGGCAGAGACTTTGGTAAGCGCAATGATTCCCGCTTTGCTCGAGGAATAATTCGCTTGTCCGAATAACCCCATCTGCCCGCTTACGGACGACATGTTGATGATCCGGCCGCCGCTGCGCAGAATAGTGCCGGCTTTTTGCGTGACCGTGAATGTGCCGATGAGGTTGACGCGAATGACGCTCTCGAATTCATCCATCGACATTTTCTTGATGGTGCGGTCGCTGATGATCCCGGAATTGTTCACGAGAATGTCGAGGCCGCCATGTCGATCTTGTATCCGCTTCATCATGCCTTCGACCTGCGCGGGCTGCGTCACGTCGCACTCAATCACCAGTGGCTCATTCAATTCATTCGCCACATTCATCGCATCGGTCTTGTTTTGCCCTTGCGCGTCGGCGACGTAATTGACCACGCACTGCGCGCCCTGCGCGCCAAAAGCCTTTATCATTTCCGCGCCGATCCCGCGCGAGCTGCCGGTGACCAGCACAACTTTGCCAGCGAAATCCAACGGATCGGCCATATCGAGAAGAAATTTAATCAGGAAACCAGGAAGCCAAGAAATTAGATTCCAATTAGTTTTTCCTGTTTTCTTGGCTTCCAGATTTATTGTTATCTCTTTCAGACAAATGGCTTCGCCGATTCGAATTCTGACCACTGTCCCGATTTGCGACGGGCATGATAGCGCCATCAATACAATCAACCTGGAATTCATCCGCCACGGCATTGAAGTGATTTATCTCGGTTATCATCGCTCGGTGGGCGACATCGTGCGCGCGGCGATCCAGGAAGACGTTCGCGCCATTGGCATCTCCAGTTATAACGGCGGACACATTGAGTTTTTTGCTGAGGTTGTGAATCTTCTCCGCAAAAAAGGCGCAGACGACATCAAGGTTTTCGGCGGCGGCGGAGGCACCATCACGCATGACGATGCCGCGATCATGAAACGCAAAGGCGTCGAGGAAGTTTTTTTCGCCGGCACGTCGCTTGACGACATGATGAAATTTGTCCATCAACGCTACGGCAAACCGCGAGCGAAACGGTCGCAGGCCAAATCATTCGATCAGGAACTCGCACACAGGCTGACGGAGATTGAAGATGCCGCCGCGGGCCGGAAGAAAATTCGAAATTCGAAATTCGAAATTCGGACTTCACGGCGAAGCCGTGTCATTGGTTTCACCGGGCCGGGTGGCGCGGGAAAGACGACACTGATTGATGAGTTGGTGCTTCGTTTTTTGAATCAGAATCCAAAAGGACGGATCGCAATTTTATCGCACGATCCCAGTGTAGTCGGCGAAGGCGCGTTGCTGGGCGATCGGGCCACCATGATCAATTCGCAGGACGACCGCGTATTCATGCGCAGCATGGCCACGCGCGGACAAGCCGGCGGACTGTCGCCCGCAACGCACGATTGCCTCGCTTTGCTCGCGCGTTCGGAATTTGATTACGTCATTATCGAAACGGTGGGCACTGGCCAGGAGGCGATGCCGTTTCAGAAAAATGGAATTGTCGATCTAACAGTGCTGGTGATGAATCCGGATTACGGCAGCCGCTTGCAGTTGCAAAAAATAGTGATGCTCGATTTGGCCGATATCGTTGTGGTGAACAAAAGTGACCTTCAGCGCGCGCGCACCGCGCACACGGAAATCGAACAACGTCTCGAGCAAAACCGGCCCGCCCGCGGTAGCCATGGCGAAGGCGGCCGATCACAGCAACTCATCGGCACTGTGGCAAAACGCCATCGGGATCCTGGCGTGGATCGGTTGTTCGATTTAATTTCTAGCGGTAATCTGGTCGGGCGCGACCGCCCGGCGCGCCGAACGAAAGGATCGAAATGAGCAAACTCGGACAAGTTGTCGAATCGGTTGAAAATTATGGCAAGTTCGTTCTCGATCAGGTTAAGCGCGCGCGCACCGATGAAAAGTTCGGGCGCGAACTGTTGGGACGCTGGAACGACATCAAAGCGAAAATTCCCATCACGCGTACGCCGACCGGGTTGCCATTGCCGCGGCTTGCATTGCCCGAAATCGATGAAACAGGCGAAATCGCGCGCTATCTCTTTGGCGAAGGATTGCCCGGCGAGTTTCCGTATCTGAATGGCGCCTATCGTGAGATGTATCTCGAGCCAGTTCGCGAGATTGAAAGCTTCGAGAGGAATGATGCTGTAGCGGCGGGCGTGTCGCCCGCGAACCGAATAAAAACGCAGCCGGCACGGCTGCCTCCACAGGAAGAGCCGACGCGTTTGTTTTCCGGTCTAATGCTCGCGGAGGACACGAACGAGCGTTTTCATTATCTCACACGACATCAGCGCACACATCGGCTCAGCACGGCATTCGATGGCCCAACTCTTTATGGAATCGACAGCGATGCAGACGGCGTCTTTGGAAAGGTCGGCGAAGGCGGCGTGGCGATCGATACCGTCGAAGACATGGTGCGGCTTTATGATGGATTCGATCTCGGCTCGCCGAATTTCTCCGCGTCAATGACCATTAGCGGCCCGGCGCCGATCATCATGGCCATGTACATCGCTGCGGCCACGCGCCGGTTCGGCCCGAAAGTTGTTCCAAAATTGCGCGGCACGATTCAGGCCGACATTTTCAAGGAAGTCCAGGCACAGAACGAAACGATCTTCCCGATCGAGCCGTCGCTGCGTTTTCTCACCGACATGGTCGAGTTCACGACGCGTGAAATGCCGCGCTGGTATCCGATCTCGATCAGCCGGTCGATCAATTCGGTCCGCGGCTGTCGTTTTTTCTCGATTGCGCTCTCGACGCGGAATACATCGCGCTCGCACGCGTCTCGCGCCGCATCTGGGCGATCGGAATGCGTGACGTGTTCGGCGCGGGGCCAAAAGCGCAGCTTTACAAATTACATACGCAAACCAGCGGGCGCTCGCTGATCGCCGCCGAGTTCAAAAACAATCTCACCCGCACCGCGGCGGAGTTAGTTTTGGCCTACATCAACGCCACAAATTCATGTCATTCAAACAGTGCCGACGAACCGTTCACTACGCCAAGTGAAGAGTGGATCCGTCTCGCCGCGCACGGCCAAGCAATCCTGCTGGAGGAATCCGGCATTTTTAAACATACCATGAACATGCTGAGCGGATCGCCCGGAATGAAAGCCGTCGAGCGCGCAGTTGAAGCAGCGATTCTCGATGAATTCCGCGAGATCGAACGGCTCGGCGGCGTGCTGTCAGCAGTAGAAGAACGCTATCAACGCAGCCAGATACAAAATGCCGCGCACCGCTACGAACAACAGATTTACGATGGCACTCGTCCGATCATCGGATTGAATCGTTACCGCGACGGCGCCGACGACATTCCGGATGTGAAACTTGCGCGCACCCCGCGCAGTAAACAACAGTTGCAAGTCGATCGGCTTGCAAAATTCAAAAAGAAAAATGCCGAGAAAGGCAAACGCGCGCTGGATAAACTGGCAGAGGTCGTCGAGCGCGGTGAAAACTGTTTTCCCAGTTTGCTCGAAGCCGCAGAGGTTTGTTCGTTAGGCCAGATCACCAGTCGTTTGCAGGAAGTTGTCGGGCGCTTTCGCCCAATGGTGTAAAACGTCAGGCGCTGTAGCGTGCGCTGTCCTCAGCGCATTTCCTCTGTTCGTGCTCCTTCTCCGCTAAGGACAGGGGACGCTACAACTACCGCTTCTTTCACACACAAGCGTGTGACGAAGCGCGGCTTCGAATCCTTAATGAGAAATAATGCCAGGGAAAGCACATATCGGCACCAGCGGTTGGAATTACAAAAGCTGGCGCCACGGTTTCTACGGCGATACGCCGCAAAAAGAGTGGCTTCGGTTTTGCGCGGAAAGATTCACCGGCATCGAGGTGAACGGCACATTCTACAAGCTCACCGAGAAAAGCACATTCACGAAGTGGCGCAACACGACACCAGAAGATTTCCCCTTCGCCATCAAAGGTCATCGCTATGTGACGCACAACAAAAAGCTGATCGACATAGAGGAACCTGTGATCCGTTGTCGCGACGCCGCCTCGCCACTGGGCAATCGGCTCGCTGCTGTGGTCTGGCAGCTTCCGGCGTTTTTGAAAAAAGATATTGGGCGGCTGGAGAAGTTTGTAAAAACTCTTCGGCGTTGGAAAAGCACGCGACACGCCATCGAGTTTCGTCATAAATCGTGGTTCGATGACGAAGTAGCCGAATGCTTGAAGGGCCACGCGATCGCAGCCTGCATGTCCGACGCGCCCGACTGGCCAATGTGGGAAGAGGTGACGACCGATCTCGTCTACATCCGCCTACACGGCCATACTCGGAAATACGCATCGAGCTACAGCAAGCCGGCGCTCAGAAAATGGGCAACGCGCATCCGGCGCTGGCTCAAAGAAAACCGCGCCGTGCACATCTATTTCGACAATGACGCTGAAGGCGCGGCCCCACAAAACGCGCTCACGCTTCTCGAAATGTTGCGCTGATCAGGCGATCAGTTAGGCCGAAAGTTCGGTAAGGTCCATTTGCGAGTACGAACGGGGCGAAGCGAAACGGCTGATCGCGGCAGCATAGCTTTGGAGTGCGCGGACACGTCCGCGCTTTGAAAGCGGCAGCATTTTGCCGCCCTCCAAATCATCGCCGCCGTTAACGTGTGCGTTTCTGGCAATGCGGGCAAAACCAGGCGGTGCGTCCGCCGATGGTCGCCGATTTCAATTCGCGTCCGCAGCGCGGGCATTTGCCGCCTTTTCCACGATGCGGCAGCAGCCATGATTTGGGCATACGATCGGCATCGGCCTTTGCCTCGATTGCTTTTTGCAAAATGTAGCACGTTGCACGAAACAACCTGCCAACGGTCGTCTCGCCTACACGACCGCTCTCCGTGGCCGGATGGATGCGCGCGCGGAAAAGAATTTCATCCGCATAAATGTTTCCGATCCCGGCGATCAACTTCTGGTTGAGCAAAATCGCTTTCAGTGCTCCCCGATGATTGACGAAAATTCCTTGGAATTGGGAGAAGCTGATGTCGAGCGCGTCTGGGCCGAGGCCGCGTTTTTTCAAAAACTCATCGACATCCTTGACTAAACCGATCTCGCCGAACTTGCGCTGGTCTTCGAACGCGAGGCGGTGTGCATTGGCAAAAACAAAGAGCACTCGCGCGTGCTTCGGCGCATCCTCCTCGCGCTTAAAGTACTGAAGCGAACCGGTCATGCCGAAATGCAATCGCAGCCAGAGGTCGCCATCAGTGCGGACAAACAGATGTTTGCCGTGGCGGCAACTGGACTCGAAGCGGCGTCCATTCAATCGCCGTGCCAGCTCACGCGCAGAAACGCCTTTCAACACGTACGCGCTCTGCACATCGACGCCGGTGATTCGCTGGTACAACGACGTCGCATCGAGGTAACGCTTGAATGTTTCAACATCGGGCAATTCTGGCATCGCGCTTATGTTGAAGCTTAGTTGCAGCGATGTCAGGCAACGAGCTCAATGAGTTTCTGCGGTTGTTAAGGAAATCGCCGTCCGGCGCGGTCTTCAATCCGTGGTGGAAAGTCGATGAGCACAATGACATCGGCGGGCACGCGCCGGCCATACGGCGCCAACAATTACGCGCTTACCTGCAAGAACGCCGTGGAAGCGCGAAGGTCGCGGTGATCGGCGAGGCGCTTGGTTATCGCGGCGGTCATTTCAGCGGAATCCCGATGACTTCTGAGCGAATTCTGCTCGGACGAAGCAATAAAGTCCGGATGAAATCGGACGCTCTTTTGTCCGACGTTAAGCCGCGGCGCACCAGCAAATCTGAGAAATGGCCGGACGGGTTTTCCGAACCGACGGCAACAATTGTTTGGGGAGCGCTTTTGCGGCTTGGCTTGAAGCCAGACCAATTCGTGCTGTGGAACGCGTTCCCATGGCATTCGTTCGAACCGGACCGCGGCATATTGAGCAACCGCACGCCTAACAAATCAGAAGGATCTGCCGGCCTGCCAGTGCTCAAGGCTTTTCTCGAATTATTCCCGTGCGAACAAGTCGTCGCCCTCGGAAAAATCGCCGCCACGCAACTGGAAAAACTCGATGTCGATGCGCAGTGCATTCGCCATCCAGCCTCCGGCGGCGCAAAACTTTTTCGCCAGCAAATCGCCGCGCTTGTGCAGAGGCTGAGAGATTAAGAATCAATGCGGCGTCGTCGCACGCCCTACGACTTGGGCGGTTCGCCCTTTTTGATCAGTGCCGTCAACAGATCGATCGGAAGGGGGAAAAAGGTCGTGGTGTTATGTTCGCTGGAAATTTCGCGCATCGTTTGCAGGAAGCGCAGTTGCAGCGCAATCGGTTCTTTACTCATCATTGCCGCAGCCTGCACCATTTTTTCAGCGGCTTGAAATTCACCTTCGGCGTTGACGATCTTTGCGCGACGCTCGCGCTCGGCTTCGGCCTGCTTTGCCATCGCCCGCTTCATGGTGTCGGGCAGCGCAACGTCCTTTACCTCGACCGCCGTGACTTTGACGCCCCACGGTTCGGT
>QHMS01000114.1 GCA_003217895.1 Verrucomicrobiota bacterium | reverse complement strand
CCTTCGCGGTTGCAGGTTTCTTGTTCAACGGCGGAATAGCCGGTTTCCAATTCTTCAAGACGTGGAAGTTTTTGGATTATCAGGGCACAGCGGCAGATATCGCCCACAAACCGATTGCGTGGAAAAGTATTCCGTTGTCCATGTTCGTGACGCAACGCGGCTGGCTTTATGCGATCCCGGCAGCCTTGGTTCTGTTCTGGCACTGGCGAGAAAAATTCTTTCGCCCAGATGTTGTAGCTGCCGGCGACGTCTCCGACGTAGCAGCTTCGACGCCGGATGGCTCGGGTCAAGCCGCCGGAGTCGGCCCCCACGGCTACCGAAAGGGGCCCCTGCCCTTCTGGGCGGCGCTCTCCCTTTACGCATCAATGCCCCTGTACAACATCCACACGTTTCTCGCCCTGACGGTCGTCCTGATTTTTGCTCTGGTTCTCGAACGGCCGAGCGAAATCAAGTTTATGGTGGATTTGACTCGAAACGAAGGCCTCTCCGGACTGGGTCGCCTGATTTCGCATCCGAAAATGTGGCCGGAAATTTTCCGGGGTGCGCCGATTCGCAGGCACGCGGCCGCGACGCTGGCGATGGCATTGGTTCCAGCGAGTTTTTTTGTCTGGTTGGTTACCGATCACTTTCGCGCAGCGTCGGTGCTCCAATGGCATCCCGGCTGGGCGCAGGATTCGCAGGAATTTGCTGCTCCCTTTTTCAAGATGGGTGGCGATGCAAATTTTGGATCTTCCACGATGTTTGGCTCGCTGTTGCAAAAAACGTGGAACGGCGTCATCGCTCCGTTTTTTCAGTTTTGGCTAACAAACTTCGGCTTGTGGATTCCTCTGGCTCTGGGGCTCCTGGGTTTGATCGGCTGGCGTATTTGGAAATCCCGGTGGCGCTGGGGTGACAGGCCTCCAGCGGACGTAGCCTTTGTCGTACCCGCCGTTTTGATCTTCGCGGTGGGTTATTTTTTCAAAACCGCGCCATGGGAATGGGACAACCTCAAGCTCATGGTCTGGGGCTACTTTCTGATTCTGCCTTTCCTGTGGAGCGATATCCTAGGGCGTTGGGCTTTCCCGGAACGAGCGGCGACTTGCGTCGCGCTGTTTGGTTCGGGATTTGTCGGCTTACTCGGCGGCTTGTCCGCCGGGCATCCGGGCTTCGGACTCATCGAGCGCGCGAGACTCGATTATGCAGGCGCAGCGATGCGGCCGTTGCCGATGGAAGCTCGCTTTGCTACATGGCCGACCTTCAACTGTCCGGTCTCATTGCAAGGCCGCAAAGTCGTGGCGGGATACCCGGGTCATCTCTGGACGGAAGGATTTGATTATACCCAGGTGAACAATCGGCTAACGGCTTTAATGAACGGAGCCGCAGACTGGCGCGACGCCGCGCAGTCCTTGGGCGTCCGCTATATCTTTTGGGGCCAGGACGAAAAGGCCAACTACCAATCAAGCAGCCGCCCATGGGAAGCGACGTCCTTCCTCGTTGCGTCTGGCGATTGGGGCGCAATTTACGACCTGGCAGTGCCGGCTCCTCACCAGTAAGGCGCGGCGCGTGCCTTTGACCTCATCGAGGCCGCAATTTTCCGCCGCACTCGGAACGGATGCTTAAGGAAAACAAAATAAACTGCGTTCAGAAGATCGCCGAGGCTACACGCAGGACTCGTTAGGCATAATGGGCCGTTGCGAAAGGCTGCGAAGACGTTTTCAATGGTAAGCGCACGCGGCATCGGGATGCTGGTGTAATGCTGCCCAAAGGCGTGCAGGCGGTGCGCGTCGGAAGTGGCAATTAATGGTAAACCAAACCGGCGGGCCACTCTTTTTGCGCGCCAATTTGGATTGAACAGACCAATGTGAAAATGGCACAGCTCGATCGCATCGAAGCAATCGATTTCGCTGAACAGGCGCGCCCCGATTGAGCCGCCAAGAACATAAAACGGATGCGGCGCAATCGTAAAAATGGAACTTCCCCGCTGCGCCCGCAGCCGTCGGAGATCATCGAAATTTCTTAACTGTGCAACTTCTTCGGAAGTCACATTCAGCACGATCACGTCGGCGCCTTCCAAGCGCATCTCGGCTGCAGGAATAAGCAGAATGCCCATGGCCGCGGCGTCGGCGTAGACTTCCTTTCGGTCGAACAGAGCATCATGCAGGGTAATCGCGAGCACGCGGAATCCCAGAGCGCGTGCGCGTTCCAATAATTGATGCGCCGAAAAATCCACCGCGTCCTTCGGATCATCGAGCGTGTGAATGTGTAGATCGATTTTGACCCACTCGTCTGTCTTACTCTTACTCATGCTCATGGTCGCGATCGGCTTAAATGTACTCGCGAACGCGCCGATTTCACTCTCCGCGATCGGTTTGGAGTTCCGCCTTCCGGCGGTAATCACAGCGAATGCTACTCAGACCGCGTAAACGCGGAATTCCGAACTCGTAACCGCACTCATTCTCTGCTCGCACTCGAATTTCGATTATGAGCAGGCGCAAGAACAACAGTAGGAAACGCGCTCGGCAAAAGCGCTTGCGAGCCGCTCTCCTCCATTTACCATTCACGAGTCACCTTCTCACGCTCGGGTGGTGGAACTGGCAGACACGTACGTTTGAGGGGCGTATGCCGAAAGGCTTGCGGGTTCGAGTCCCGCCCCGAGCACGATTTCGACTTCATCACGAACCGTTGAAATTCTGCCAACGTGTTCTGTGTTTCACCACTTTCTGCTGATCGGGCTCTGCAATTAGACCTTTTCGCTTCGTTTCTCTTCCGATAATCTTCGGTCCGATATGGAATCGCTTTATCTGATTGGCATCGCGGTACTGGCGGTCTTCGCCTTGGTGCTCGCGGTCATTCTTTTTAACTTTTTCGGTCTCTGGCTCAGGGCGCGAATTGCAAACGCGCCGGTGAGTCTTGGCAAGATGGTCGGGATGCGGCTGCGCAAAGTACCGGTTGGTTTAATCGTGGACAACCGCATCACTGCGGTGAAAGCCGGCATCGATGTTCGGAGCGATCCACTGGAGGCGCATTACCTTGCGGGCGGCGACGTGAGCCATGTTGTTCTTGCCCTAATCGCTGCTGATAAGGCGGGTATCTCGCTCGATTTCAATCGGGCTTGCGCCATCGACCTGGCTACGAAAGGCACCGGCAAAACCGTGTTGGAAGCGGTGCGGACGAGCATCAATCCAAAAGTCATTGATGCGCCCAATCCGTCGATGGGCCGCACAACCATCGACGGCGTCGCGCAGGACGGCATCGGCGTGAAAGTCAAAGCGCGCGTGACCGTGCGCTCACATCTCGATCGATTCGTCGGCGGCGCGACGGAAGAAACAATCATCGCGCGCGTCGGTGAAGGAATTGTCAGCGCAATCGGCTCCGCGCACTCTTACAAGGAAGTGTTGGAGAATCCCGACCGGATTTCCAAGACAGTTCTGGCCAAAGGGCTCGACAGCAATACAGCGTTTGAAATTCTTTCCATCGACATCGCCGATGTGGATGTCGGCGACAACATCGGCGCGAAATTGCAGACCGAACAGGCCGAGGCCGACAAACGCGTCGCGCAAGCGAAAGCCGAGGTGCGCCGCGCAGCCGCAGTGGCGGTCGAGCAGGAGATGCGCGCTAGGAC
>QHMS01000127.1 GCA_003217895.1 Verrucomicrobiota bacterium | reverse complement strand
GGGCGGGTCGCATGCTTGAGTACCCCTTTCGCAGCGCTTCCCACCAGCAAATGATACATCGCGCCGTGGCCGTGTGTGCCCATCACAATGAAGTCCGCATCAACGGCGTCCGCTTGATCCAAAATTTCGTCTGCTACTGCGCCGGTCGGCTCGTGCAATGTGACCTTGATGCCAGCCTGCGCGACTTCGTTTTGCCATCGCGTCAGCTTCGACTTCTGATCTCCAGTTTCTGAGATTGGCTGCGGCATCGGATCAAAGCCTGGGACCGGAACGCCCGACATCGGCGCAAGCTCGGGCATTCCAGCCAGGCCGTAGCCGAGCGTGCCCCGCGTTGCGGCCGCGGTGAGTTCTCGAACATGAAGGAGATGAATCTCCGCGTCGAGCGCTTTAGCCAGCTGTTGTGCCAGATGGATCACCCGTGGGGTTGCGTCCGAAAAATCAATCGGGACTAGGAGGCGTTTCATTTTGCGCCTTCCAGCTTACCTAACGCGTCGCTTAAGCTCAATACAGTAAGCCCAACCTGTAGCCACGCGCCTGTGACGCGTCAAAAACAACGGCCCGTAGGGCGGTGGCTACAACCAGATGCACGATTCTCGAGGTCAGCGTATTTTCCCTCGTGCAGGATCTATTCGAGGAACAGGAAGACGTTGAAGCGGCAGACAGCGTTGCGCCGCTCGCCACACGCATGCGGCCGCGCTCGCTGGAGGAGTTTATGGGGCAGGAACACATTCTTGCGCCCGGCAAACTTCTGCGACGCGCCATTGAAGCCGATCGTCTGCCATCAGTGATTTTCTCGGGGCCTCCTGGAAGTGGCAAAACCACGCTGGCTCGCGTCATTGCAGAGATGACACACGCAAAATTCATTCGAATCAGCGGCGTCGAAAGCAACGTGGCCGAAATGCGCCGCGTCATCGCTGCCGCCACCAATCGGCTCCGCACATCGGGGCAAAGGACGATCCTGTTCATTGATGAGATCCACCATTTCAACAAGGCGCAACAGGACATCCTTTTGCCTGATGTTGAGAGTGGCAATCTGCGGCTGATCGGTGCGACGACTTACAATCCGTTCTTTTATGTAAACAGCGCACTCGTTTCGCGCTCCCAGGTTTTTCGACTCGAACCGCTCAACGTTAAGCAGCTCGAACAGTTGGTCGATCGCGCATTGGCTGACAAAGAGCGTGGCCTTGGAAATTACGACGTGAAGCTCGACAAGGACGCACGCCGTCATCTGGCGAAGCTCAGCGATGGCGACGCGCGCAAATGTTTAAACGCGCTCGAGATCGGAGTGTTAACAACGCCGGCAGATGCACGCGGCGCAATTCATTTCACGCTAACTGTTGCCGAGGAAAGCATTCAGCAGAAGGCGGTCGTTTACGATCGCGCCGGCGACGCGCACTACGATACTATCAGCGCGTTCATTAAAACCATGCGCGCGTCGGACGAAAAAGGCGCGATGTACTGGCTCGCAAAAATGCTGCACGCTGGCGAAGACTTCCGTTTCATCGCGCGTCGCATCGTAATTTTTGCCAGCGAAGATATTGGGCTTGCCGATCCGGAAGCGTTGCCACTTGCAATTGCGACACAACACGCGGTGGAATTTGTCGGCATGCCCGAAGCCCGAATCCCCCTAGCGCATGCGACCGCTTACATGTGCCGCGCGCCAAAAAGCCGTGAAGCCTACGACGCTTTGAATGCCGCGACCGAAAAAATCGAGGCGGAACAAACAGAGCGCGTGCCCGAGCGTCTGAAGAACAAACATTTCCCGGTGAACCCGGAGGGGTGAGGATGCCCTGTGCGACCGGTGTCCGATTTCGATCGAATCGCTTCGAATATCGCGATTTGGCACGGTTATGATTCCGCTGTCAAAGCGGAGCTATACTCGACCTGCCTCGGGACGTCTGGAGGAAACTATCTTATCGATCCGATTCCTCTTGAAAGCGAAGCGCTCTCTGAGTTGGTCGGTTCCAAGTCTGTTGCGGGGATCATTGTAACCAACTGCAATCATCATCGCGCGTCTGCCGAATTCGCGGAGAAGTTTTCAGCGCCGCTGTTCGGACGGACCGAGGCTTTCCCGAATAAGGCCGAGCCCGACCTCAAAAGAGTCGCCGACGGTGACAAGATTTATGACGAACTGACCGCGATTGACATTGAAGGCGCAGTAGAGGGTGAAATTGCTCTGAACTACGCGCCTGACGATGGAACGTTCATCATCGGCGACGCACTAATTAATTTCGAGCCGTACGGGTTCACGTTTCTCCCGGCGAAGTATTGCTCGAACGGAAAACAAATGCGGCGGTCATTACGAAAACTTCTGGCTTTTAAAGCCAAGCGAATGCTTTTCTCGCACGGCACGCCGATTTTGTCAGATGCAAGTGAACGGTTGCGAAGTTTGCTGGATGGCAGTCTCTGATGCGTGGTAAACAGTTAACGAAAGGAAACGAAGATAACTAAGAGGTTTTATGAATTCAGTCAGAACCTTTGTTTCGTTTATTGCCTTCTGTAAAAAATCTTCTCTTCGACAGTCATGAGCCAAATCGAAGGCGGATCGGTCAGTCGTTTTCTGCAGTTGATTCGTTTTTCGCACACGATCTTTGCGTTGCCGTTTGCGCTTGGCGCGCTGGTTGTGGCAGCAAACGGCTGGCCCTCGTGGAGAATTCTGTTCTTGGTGATTGTTTGTATGGTATTTGCCCGCACGGCAGCGATGCTTTTCAATCGGCTCGTTGATTGGTCGCTCGATCAGCGCAATCCGCGAACAGCTTCGCGTCATTTACTGCTTTCGAAATCGGCAGCCCAGGTTCTGTTGGTTATGAGTTCAGCCGGATTTGTTGTCGCAGCAGCGGCAATCAATCGGCTGACATTCATTCTCGCGCCGATTGCTCTGGCGCTGATTTTCTTTTACTCAGTCACCAAGCGGTTTACCAGCGCAACGCACTTCTTCCTCGGACTGGCGCTGGCAATCGCGCCGGTCGGCGCATGGATCGCGCAGACCGGGCAGATTGATCTTGCGCCAGTTGTCCTAGGCGCAGGCGTGATTTGCTGGGTCGCTGGCTTCGATCTGATCTATGCCACGCAAGATTATGATTTTGACCGGCGCGAAGGGATTCGGTCGCTGGTTGTGAAACTCGGAATCGCGGGCAGCCTGCGTCTGGCGCAGCTATTGCATCTGCTGACGTTCGTTGCCCTGGTCGGTTTCGGTCTGGCCGCAAAACTTGGTGCGCTCTATTACTGGTCGATGCCGTTGATTGTTGCGGCGCTGTTTTACGAGCACAAGACCGAGAAACTCGATCTGGGCGGGATCAATCGCGCGTTCTTTCAAAGCAACGCGTTTGTTAGCGCAGTGTTCTTGGTCGCAATCTGTCTGGATCGATTAACTTGAATACGGAAAGAAAACCAGGTGACCAGAGAATGACGAATGCCAAATGCCGAATGTCGAAGGAATGACGAATGATCAAATGACAAAGGGCCGTCACGTTGCTTCTTCGTCATTCGTCATTCGGATTTCGTCATTCTTTCTCACATTGCATTTAATATCGCGACGCGTCTCTCGTGTCGTCCGCCATCGAAGCCGGTCTCGAGCCAGATTCGCACGATGCTCAGCGCCACCTCTTCGGAGATCATGCGCTGGCCGATGGAAAGAACATTGGCGTCGTTATGTTGTCGCGACAGCCTGGCCGACTCTTCATTCCAACAGAGCGCGCAGCGCACGCCGTGCACTTTATTCGCGACCATCGCTTCACCGTTGCCTGAGCCGCCGAAGACGATACCGCGCTCGCATTCGCCGCGCGCCACCGCTTCCGCTGCCGGCCGAATGAAAAGGGGATAATCCACCGGTTCCTCGCTGAAGGTGCCAAAGTCTTTCACCTCGTGTCCCAGCGAGGTGAGCAATTCTTTTACCTTTTCCTTGTAACGAAATCCGGCGTGATCTGTACCGAGGGAAATCTTCATAGATCTGTCATTCCGAGCGAAGTCGAAGAATCTCTAATATTAATGCGGTCGCGGCGCCCGGAAAAGACAATAGTAAGAGATGTCTCGACTCTGCTCGACATGACAATGGCTACCCGCCATGCAGTTTCGCCAACTCGCTCCAGATCTCGCGTTCGCGTTCGGTGACTTTCTTTGGCACGTTGATTTGGACAACGACATAGAGGTCACCACGCTTCCCGGAGACTCCCGGCAGGCCGCGCTCGCGCAGGCGAAATCGCTGGCCACCCTGTGTCCCCGGTGGAATTTTCAGGCGCACGTTGCCTTCGAGAGTTGGCACAACCAACTCGCTGCCCAAAACGGCCCGCCACGGTTCAATCTTCACCTCGTGGATCAAGTCGCTGCCCTCGACAGTAAAATCGGGATGCCGCGCCAGACGCACGCGAAGAAAAAGATCGCCGCTTTTGCCGCCGCGCACGCCAGCTTCACCCTGGCCGCGTAAACGGATGCGCTGCCCTTCATGAACACCTCGCGGAATCTTGACCTGGTAATTTTCCACTTTGTTTGAGCCGGCTCGGCGCAACGAGACTGTTCGGGTGGATCCGTGCAACGCTTCTTCCAGCGTGACCATGATATCGGCTTCGACATCCGCTCCACGCTCCGCCGTGGCCTGACGTCCGCCAAATCCTCCGAATGCAGAGCGGCCGCGACCGCCGCCGAAGAACGCTTCGAAGAAATCGCTGAATCCCGTTCCCCCGAACTCGAATTGGACCCCGCCACCATCGCCGCCCCATTGATAAAACCCACCGCCAGGTTGCTGCGCTTCCCAGCCGGGTGGCGGCTGGAACCCGCCCGGCCGATTCCAATCGGCGCCGAGCTGATCGTATTTCTTACGTTTTTCCGGATCGCCCAGCACCTCGTAGGCTTCGTTGATCTCCTTAAACTTTTCTTCAGCGGCCTTTTTGTCCTTGGCTACGTCGGGATGATATTTGCGCGCCAGCTTGCGAAAGGCGCTGCGAATCTCCTCTTCGGTGGCCGTTTTCGATACACCGAGTGTCTCGTAATAATCTCGAA
>QHMS01000126.1 GCA_003217895.1 Verrucomicrobiota bacterium | reverse complement strand
CAGCGAAATTCCCCCGCGACGGATCATCACATCGATTTTGCGCGCCCCTGCATCGATGCTGTTTTCGATCAGTTCCTTCACTACCGACGCTGGGCGTTCCACCACTTCGCCAGCCGCGACCTGGCTGGCCACGCTCTCAGGCAACAATCGAATTCGGCCCATTTTTCAGAATGATAGTGCATGCGTCCCGCTTGCAAAAGCCATAAGACTCGCAAGCATGCGCTACTCTTTGTGCGATCGCTGCCATTTTTGACTTCGATAGGCCGGAGTCGTATTTTGCCAAGATGATTAACGTCACTGACAGCGCTGTTCGAGAGCTGCAGAGTTTGCTTTCACGCCGCGCGGAAAATTCGCGAAAAGGCCTGCGCGTGCAGGTCGCTAAAGGCGGCTGTTCAGGCCTGCATTATGAGATGACGCTGGATGAAAAAAAAGATGGCGACGCAGTGGTGGAGCGCTATGGGATGCAATTTTTTATCGACGGCGATAGCGTTCCCTACCTGCGTGGCGCGACTCTGGATTTCAGCAATGGTTTAACCGGCACTGGTTTTCGGGTCGTTAATCCAAACGCTTCCCGCACCTGCGGGTGCGGGTCGTCGTTTGAAACGACGCAATCGGCTTGAAATGGCGAATCGTCGCGCACTGGACTGATGGACTATGGCGCTTCTCCATACGATCCGTACGATGAGCCGTATGCCCGTCCACGGCGGCGCATCAATTATTTTGCCTGGACGGTTGCGATTTTACTTTTGACCGGCTTCGCGCTGGCAGCGTGGCTGGGTAGTTTTTATATCTTCGATCAACCGGAACGGCCTGACAGCTATCGGATCTTACAAAGGCTGCACAAGATCGAGCCACCGAAGCGTTTTGAGTTGACGGCCGCGCCAGTCGGCGAATTTCTAAACCCACAGCAACTTTATGAGCGCTATGTCGGGCTGGGCGCTGCCGAACTTGCCAGGGCGAACGCTGAACTGAGCCGCAATTACATCAGAAATTATCAGCGGGTGCGCGGCTTGGTGCCGTACGTGGTGGGTAGGTATACGATCGTTGCCACGCGCCAGCTCGGCCCCGGAGACGTATTCACTTCCGGCATGGTGGCGCTGACAAATGCCATCGACAATGGCCAGCTCGTCATGGAACACCTTTACCCAGCGAAACCTGAAGCGGTGCGTCTTATGAAACAGACGCTCACCGTCGGGTTAGAAGTCAAGCTGGAGCGCACACACGATATTTCTGCAGTAATACACGCAGAGCGAATGGCTGATGGCCGCATCATGATCACAGCCGTACCGTTGCTTTATGGAAGCTACACCGTCACACGCGGTCTGGGAACCTTTCGCCTTGAGCCGCCGCTTAGTCTGAACCTGGCTGCGGGCTGGCCATTATTTAAGGCACGAGAACGCACAGCCATCGAGCAACGGCTCGCGGACAATCGGCAAAAAGCCGCAGCGTCCCAAGGCGCTCCGGTTCCCATACCTGGGTTGGCTTCCAGCGCGACACCGCCGCCGGCCGAGAATGAATTAGTGCGCGTCGAACAGGCCAAGGCTGTTCCGATGTCCTCGCCACCTGTGTTAGCGAAGAACGATAAGCTGGCCAAGCCGGCGCCGTTACCGAGAGGCAAAAAAGGAAAGAAACAAAAGCTTGAATCTCCACCGCCGGCATCAAGTCCACCTCCACCAGTGGTCGCTCAGAAACCAGGCGCGCCAAGTCCGACACCATTCGCAGTTGCCTCCGCGCGTACGCCCCCAAACGTTCCGAACATTCCTGCTGTTACAGCAGCGCCTGCGCTGAAAATTCCTGGGACCGAAACTGCACCTGTGGCCCAGGTGTCACCTGCACCAGCGACCGCGCCAGTGCCCGTTCTTCCCGCGCAACCTGCTCCAGCGGAGACTTCCAACGTCGCTCTGGCCTCGAACGCGGGCGGCGGCAGTTGGAAAACATTTCCGGCGGGCAAAATGCCACTGGGCCGACTTATCGGGACAGGCGATCTGCGAGATGTCGCTGAGCACGGACTCGCCGGCGAACGCGTTTATTTGAAGGGACAATTCGTAGTCAATTTTTCCGAAGCAAATAAAGCCGTGTTGCGCCCGCGCACAAGACTAACAGACAAAGTGCTGCACTTCGGCGGCGGATCGTCTACGCGCATCATTGTGGAATTTCCGAGTGGCTATACTCCTCCGCCGCAAGGCGCAACGGTAAGCCGGGATGAAATGCGGCCGTACGAGATCACCGAAGTGCGCAAACAGGAGGACGGGCAACTGAACGTCTTTGTCCGCGAAATCATGCAGCCGAATTAACCGGCGTACCGTCTCCGGAACCAAGGTTCGGAACACACCGACATCAATGTCTCTCGCCACAGATGAACACAGATTTACACAGATAAAGGATGCTCGAATTCGAACCTGAAGACGAAACTCCGTTTCCGCATAAAAAATCACCGATCATTGGATCCGCTTTCGAGGTTTACAAACATCTCGGTTACGGTTTTCTCCACCGTGTCTATCAACGATCGCTTCAAGTAGAGCTAACACGGCGCGGTTTGAGTGGAGACTTGGAAAAGAGAACAACCGTCCGTTACAAGGATGTAGTGGTCGGCGAGTATGACGGCGACCTGGTCGTTAACGATGTAGTGCTTGTCGAAATCAAAATCGCCCCGCAATACGACAAGCGTGACGAAGCTCAGCTGCTGAATGTACTGAAAGCCACCGGACTAAATGTTGGCATTCTGCTCATTTTTGGCCGATGCAAAGTCGAATTTAAACGCCTGATCTTCTGAATCGGTGTTAATCTGTGGCGCATAGAAATTTCTTACTCGGTGCGCGATCGGAGAATCAATTTCCCATCGCGCACTTCGATCGTTCCGATGTCGTACTCATTCCGGTAATCAGCCAGATATTCGTGCAATCGCCGGGAGCGATACTTCCAATTTAAAAGGCCGCTCGGCACTTGCTCCCCGTTTACGACAATCCGATTCAACTGCGGATCATCCAGTGACTCTGCCCCTTTGAATTCGACGGTG
>QHMS01000125.1 GCA_003217895.1 Verrucomicrobiota bacterium | reverse complement strand
CTCAATGAACTACGGGCTCATCAAGTCCGCGCAGAAATCGACGAAAGCAGCGACAAGATCAACGGTAAAATCCAGCGCGCCGAACAAATGAAAGTCCACACCATGTTCGTGATTGGAAAGCGCGACATGGATGCTGACGCCGTTAGTGTCCGTGTCCACGGCAAAGGCAACCTCGGCGCAAAACCGCGCGGCGAAGCTATCGCGGATGTGCTCGTATTTATTCGAGAGCGTCGCTAAAGTTTCTGAATGCGGCTCCGATGCGGAGTTTCTTCAGTTTTTCTTCTGCTAGGGCCAGCTATTTTCGCTGCAGAAGAGACTCCGACGGAGCGCGGCGATGCTGCAATGAAAGCCGGCAATTACACCGAAGCTGCCGCAGCATACACCGACGCTATCAACCGCGAGCCGAACAAGGCAGGGCATTACATCGATCGCACGGCCGCCTACGACTTGCTCAACGAAATTGAGAAGGCTCTGGCTGACGCAAACAAGGCAATCGAACTCGAGCCGAAGAATGCAGAAGCTTACGATGCGCGTGCGTGGGTTAAGTACACAAGAAAACCCAATGAGGAAGCGCTGGCGGACCTGACAAAAGCATTAGAGCTGGAACCGAAATTCCCAAGGGCTCTAAATCGCCGCGCTCGAATCCTGGCCGATGAACGCCGCTTCCAAGAAGCGCTCGCGGATGTGAACAAAGCGCTGGAATACGCAGAAGATTATGCCGACGCCTATACGACCCGCGGCAACATCTTGTATCTGCAAGGCAAGTACCGCAAAGCGATCGTCGATCTCTCCACAGCAATCGGCTTTGATCCCGAACAGCCCCGGCCATACGGCATACGAAGTCGTATCTGGTCTTATTGGAACGAACATAAGAGCGCGTTTGAAGACGCCGACAAAATAGTTCGGCTCGATTCCAAGAATTATCGTTCTTTTCTCGTCCGGGCCTATGCGCAGGATGATGCCGGCAAATTCGAACCGGCACTCGCCGACTTGGACGAGGCACGAAAGCGCGACGACAAAATAGCTGAAATCTACAAAGAAAAGGCCTTCTGCTTACTCAACCTAAAAAAGTTCGATGACGCGATCACGGAAGCCTCAACCGCAATCCATTTGCAACAGGGCTTTGCCGAAGCCTGGCGGATCCGCGGGACCGCGCTCTTGGCGGAATGGCGCCTCGGTGAGGCCCTTGGCGATTTTTCGATGGCATTGCGGCTAAATCCAGATGACGTGCGTGCCGCGATCGGGCGGGGAACCGTTTACTTCTACTGGACACAGTTTCAAAAAGCGCTCCCCGATTTCGATGCGGCGCTAAAGATCGATCCGCAATCCTTCGAAGCCCGACTGTGGCGCGGCGACACGTACAATCAGCTCGGTCGAGAAGAGAAAGCACGAGCGGATTTTGCGCAGCTGGGAAAATCCACACCGGGAAAGCCCGATGGTTATATGCGACGCGCGCTGGTTTATCTTGCGGAGGGAAACGCCGATGCGGCCATTGCTGATTTGACCAAGGCATTGGAGTTGGACAAGACACTGGCACCAGTTGCTTACGCTCTCCGAGCATCGGCCAACTCGAAGAAGGAGAACTTTCAGGCTGCCATCGAAGATCTGAACAAAGCCATCGAGTTGGACCCCACGAACGCGAACAATTTCAATCTGCGATCAAGCGTGTGCAACCGGCTCAAACGATTCCCAGAGGCATTGGAAGACACAAGGAAAGCCATCCAGCTTGCTCCAAAGAATTCAGGATACCGTCTCAATTACGCGTATTATCTGTCGCGCGCAGGAGATTATGAAGGCGCTCGGCGCGAACTCAATCAGATCGAGGAGACCGCAGACAAATCGGCGTGGTATTACAACAATCTAGCCTGGCTTCTCGCTACGGCTGACGACGATAAAATACGCAACGGTCCAGAAGCCGAAGAAGCGATGAAGCAAGCTTGAAGAAGCGATAAAGTGGGAAAAGCGCTACCTTGCCGCAAAGAAGCTCACGGCCGAACAGCGGAAAAACGGCTTGGAGCGGCTCAATCTCTACCAGAAACGGCAGCCGTACCGCCAGCCGCCAGGCGGTTAACAGGCGACGCAACACACCGGATTCGGCTATGCACCGCAGCCAGAGGACGCTATAGGTTCGCGCTGTGGACCTGAGCGCAACCGTCAAGAAGCACTTCGGGCACGACCAGTTTCGGCCGTTGCAGGAAGAAATCATCCGCGATGCGCTGGCCGGGCGCGATGTGTTTGTATTGATGCCGACAGGGGGCGGGAAATCGCTCTGTTTTCAGTTGCCGGCACTGATGCGCGAGGGGTTGACCATTGTAGTTTCGCCGCTGATTTCGCTCATGAAAGATCAGGTCGATGCGCTGCAAACCAGCGGGATCCCGGCGACCTACTTAAATTCCACGCTGGGTCGGGAGGACGCGAAGGCGCGCTGGCGCGGGCTGCATCTGAGCGAGTACCGGATGCTTTACGTCGCGCCGGAACGTTTGATGCTGGATACGTTTCTCGAGCGCGCGCTTAATTGGAACATCGCCCAGATCGCCATCGACGAAGCGCATTGCATCAGCGAGTGGGGCCACGATTTCCGGCCGGAATATCGTGAGCTCAAGAAATTGCGAACGCATTTTCCGGACGTGCCGGTGATGGCGCTCACCGCCACGGCGACCGAGCGCGTCCGCGCCGACATTATCAAGGAACTCCAACTGCGCGAGCCGCGCTGTTACGTAGCGAGCTTTAACCGCCCCAACCTGACGTATCGCGTGGTTCCGAAATCGGGGACCTACGAACAACTGCTGGCCTTCATCGAGAGCAGGCCTAACGACAGCGGCATCGTTTACTGTGCGAGCCGCAAGAGCACCGATTCGCTGGCGCGCAATCTTAACGAAGATGGCATCAGCGCGAAACCGTATCACGCTGGTCTAACCAGCGTCGAGCGCACAAAACATCAGGAATCGTTTTTGCGCGACGATGTCCGCGTCATCACCGCAACCATCGCGTTCGGAATGGGCATCAATAAACCGAACGTCCGTTTCGTTGTGCATTATGATTTGCCGAAAAATCTGGAGAGCTATTATCAAGAGACAGGCCGGGCCGGGCGCGACGGTCTGCCTGGAGAATGCGTACTGCTTTTCAGCGCCAGCGATGTGGCCAAGCAAATCCACTTCATCGATGAAAAGAGCGAAAAGGAAGCGATAATCGCTCGGGCGCAACTGCAGCAAATGGTCCATTACGCCGAGACGCGTGAATGCCGGCGCGCCACGCTGTTGGAATATTTTGGCGAAACATTTTCGCAGGTACCATGCGACGGTTGCGATAATTGTTTGCAGCCGCGCGAAACTTTCGACGGAACGGTGCACGCGCAAAAATTCCTTTCGTGCGTCTATCGCATTCACGCGAGACAGGGATTCGGCTTCGGCTTGAATCACGTTGTCGATATTCTCCGCGGGGCGGACACGGAAACGATCCGTCAACGCCGGCACAATGACCTTTCCACTTATGGCATTGGCCGGGACTTGAAGCGCGACGCCTGGCAGGCGATCGGACGCGAGCTGTTGCGCCTGAGGCTCGTCGAGTCTGCTCCCGGCAGATTCGCGACATTGACCCTGACGCCAGCGGGTCGCGAAGTATTGCGAAGCCGAACACCGATCACGCTGACCAAACAGATCGACATCGCCGCACCGAAAGAGAAGCCGCCAGCAGGCGCCATCGAATGTGACGAACTGCTCTTTGAACAACTGCGCGCTTTGCGCCGCAAACTTGCAGATGAACGCGATGTGCCCGCCTACGTCATTTTCTCCGACGTTTCGCTTCGTGAAATGGCGAGAAATTATCCGACGACCGCGAGCGAGTTTCGTCGCATTCCCGGCGTCGGCGAACAAAAGCTAAAGGATTTCGCCCAGCCGTTTCTCAGCGAAATTAAGAATTATCTCGCGGCGAATCCGCGCCGGACGTTTTCCGATGACTCTGGTTCGCTGTTCCGGCGACGCCGGTCCCGCTTAAACGACAGTGAGGCCGAAACGCTGCGGCTCTTTCAAAAAGGCGAATCAGTCGATGAAATCGCACGCGCCCGAGGCTTTGTGCAAAGCACCATTTACGGGCATCTCGTCGCCGCAATTGAGTTCGGTAAACTCGTCCCGCAGTCGCGGGACCGGTTCTTCACTGCAACACAGAAACAAGAAATTGCGGCTGCGTTTCATCAGGTCAGCGATGGCAAGCTTGTCGATGTTAGCGCGCTCCTTGGCAACAGATACGATATTGGGCTGCTCCGGATTTTCCGGGCACTTGGTACGCGCGAGCCGCTGTAGCGTGCGCTGTGTCAGCGCATCAGCAACCTGAGCGAGCGCTGGCCGTCCGCTGAGGACAGCGGACACCACAGCGCGCCGCGGCCGAACGATTCTTTTCTCTCGACAATTGATGGAGATTTTGGCGAGAACCTGAGAGGGGCATATGCAATCTCTCCTTAGTTTACCGCCGCCGATTTCGTTTTTTATCGTCTCGGCGATTACCACCTCCTTCGCTCTCTTTGGAGTTCATTTGGTGCGGAAGAAGTATTCCGCGGACGTTCTAAAGGAGAACCACGAAGTGGCTGCGATCATTTTCAATGCCTTCGGACTCTTCTACGGAGTGATGGTGGCGTTTGTTGTGTTTGTGACCTGGAGCGGGTACGACGAGGCAACGAAAAATCTGCAACTGGAAGCTAGCGAGGCCCTGGATATTTTTCACAGCGCCGAATCATTTCCTGACCCTGCCAAGAAAATAATACAGCAGGCATTACAGGATTACCTTGCTGCGGTCTACAACGACGAGCTACAGCGGATGGCCGAGGGAGACATAAGTCTTAATGCGCGCGGAGCTCACGCCAATCTCAGAACATTGTTCTCTCAAATGGACGCGACATCGATTCCCAACAGAGAGCTCTACGCCGAATCGCTGCGATGTTTAAATAATCTGGCTCAGTACCGTCGGCTGAGAATATTTGCCGGGAACGACACAATTCCACCAGTTATCTGGCTGGTCTTACTTGTTGGCGGTGTGTTCGCGGTGTCCTACACTTTTTTCTTCGGAATGAAAAACATCAAGGCGCAATACCTGCTCACCACCACACTCACTGTCATGATCACTTCGATCTTGTTTTTGATCTATGTGCTTGACCATCCCTTTACCGGGACAAGCAAAGTGAGCTTGGAACCCTTGAGACAGGCGATGGCGAGCACGCACCAGTGATAACACTCGCGATTCAAACGGCTTCGCCTCGTTCTAGCGCCGCTTTTTCTTTGTCGGTTTTCCTTTGCGCTTGGTTTTGGCCATTTTGCGCAGCTCCGCTTTGCTCATCGATTTGTACATCCCTCGCGAAGCACCTTTGAGCGATGATTTGGAGCGTTTTCCGCGTTTCGCCGAAAGCGCCGCACCGGCGGCCATCTGTTGTTTTTTTGATTTTGCAGGCATACAAAACAATTCGCATCCCAAATGCGAAATGGATTTGATTGCCGCGCTGTAGGTCGCCGCCGCGACCGAAGGCGGGCCTGCCCGCCGTAGCCTCTGGCGAAGGCGGGTTCAGGCCCGCGCAAGCTTGTGCCAAAAAAAATAAGCCGGCACACCACTCAACACGATCAGCATCCCAATTCCAGATGTTGTGGGCGCGAGACAGGCAAGGTCGACAGTCAACAAGCCAGCCAGCAAGATCGAAATGACTGGAACGATTGGATAACCCCACGTGCGATATGGCCGCTCCGCATCCGGTCTTTTACGTCTCAAAAGCATTACCGCAGCAACCATCAGAACGTAAAAGAGCAAATCGGCCGAGATGATGTATTCGAGCAGTTGATTGTAAACGTTTCCGTAAGTCACTTCGTGTGTCGCAGCGTTGATTGTCACCGTGCGCGGCAACGTTAGAAACGC